>NZ_RCSQ01000012.1:0-27343 GCF_004103255.1 Pseudoalteromonas sp. PS5 | reverse complement strand
TCTTATCCCGAGCTGGGGTTAGTTAACTACCTTTGTCCATCGTTTTTTATTGCCATGAGATGATCTCTAAATGTAACTTCCATTGGCGTGGCCTTGCATCCTCAAGTACAATGAGCGTTTTCGATTGCAACACACCGGAACCTTCCAATGGAAATCAAAGTAAATTACCTCGATAATCTCAGAATTGATGCCAAGTTTGACGACTTTTCTGTCATTGCAGATCAGCCCATTCGTTATAAAGGCGATGGTTCAGCACCAAGCCCATTCGACTATTTTTTAGCGTCTTCAGCGCTTTGTGCAGCTTACTTTGTGAAGGTGTATTGTAATGCTCGCGATATTTCGACAGATGGTATTCGCGTAGCGCAAAATAACATTGTTGATCCAGAAAACCGCTATAACCAAATTTTTAAAATTCAGGTTGAGTTACCGGAGAGCATTTCTGAAAAAGACCGCCAAGGTATTTTGCGCTCAATCGACCGCTGTACCGTGAAAAAAGTGATTCAAACTGGGCCGGAATTTCAAGTAGAAGCAGTTGAGAGCCTAGAGGATGACGCCCAAGCAATGCTGATGGTTGATACCAGTGAAAGCGATAGTACTTTTATTTTGGGTAAAGATCTGCCGCTTGAACAAACAATTGCAAACATGACCAAGATCCTGTCTGACTTGGGTATGAAGATTGAGGTTGCATCATGGCGTAATATCGTGCCACACGTCTGGTCACTGCATATTCGTGATGCTGCTTCGCCAATGTGTTTCACTAATGGTAAAGGGGCAACCAAAGAGAGTGCACTTTGCTCAGCACTTGGCGAGTTTATTGAACGTTTAAACTGCAACTTCTTTTATAACGACCAATTCTTTGGTGAAGAAATTGCCAATGCTGAGTTTGTGCATTATCCGAACGAGAAATGGTTTACACCAGGTGCTGATGATGCGCTGCCTAACGAAATCTTAGATGATTACACCCGCGAAATTTACGACCCAGAAGGTGAATTACGTGGCTCACACCTTATTGATACAAACTCAGGTAATGTAGCGCGCGGCATTTGTTCTATTCCTTATACCCGCCATTCAGATGGTGAAACGGTATATTTCCCATCAAACCTAATAGAGAACTTATTCCTAAGTAATGGGATGAGTGCTGGTAATAATCTGTTTGAAGCCAAAGTGCAGTGTTTATCTGAGATCTTTGAACGTGCGGTGAAAAAGCAAATCATCGAACAAGAAATTGTGTTGCCTAATGTACCAGAGTCTGTACTTGCTAAATATCCAGGTATTGTTGAAGGGATCAAAGGACTTGAGGATCAAGGGTTCCCAGTTGTGGTTAAAGATGCGTCTCTTGGCGGTCAATTCCCTGTAATGTGTGTCACGCTAATGAATCCAAAAACAGGCGGTGTGTTTGCTTCTTTTGGGGCGCATCCAAGTTTTGAAGTAGCGCTTGAGCGAAGCTTAACCGAGCTGTTGCAAGGGCGTAGCTTTGAAGGCTTAAACGATGTACCAAAACCTACGTTTAACAGCATGGCAGTATCTGAGCCGGAGAACTTTGTTGAGCACTTTATCGATTCAACGGGCGTGATCTCATGGCGCTTCTTTAGTGCAAAGCACGACTACGACTTTGTTGAGTGGGATTTTACAGGCACTAATGAAGAAGAATGCGATAAGTTATTTGGCATTCTAGAGGCGTTAGGTAAAGAAGCTTATATTGCGGAGTTCACAGATTTAGGCGTTGCTTGCCGTATTTTAGTTCCGGGATTCTCTGAAGTATATCCAGCCGAAGATCTGATCTGGGATAATACCAATAAAGCACTGCAATATCGCGAAGATATTCTTAACATTCATTCACTAGATGACGAAGCATTAGCTGACTTGGTTGAGCGCTTAGAAGACAGCCAGCTTGATAATTATATCGACATTATCACCCTTATCGGCGTTGAGTTTGACGAAAATACGGTGTGGGGTCAGCTTACTATTCTAGAGCTTAAGATCATGATTTATCTCGCGCTTGGTGATATCGAAGCGGCTATTGAACTGGTGGAAACCTTCTTGCAGTTTAACGACAACACCGTTGAGCGAGGCTTATTCTACCAAGCAATGCACGCCACACTCGAAATTGCATTGGATGACGAGTTAGAAATAGAGGATTACATTCACAACTTTACTCGTATGTTTGGTAAAGAGGTGATGGATGCAGTTATTGGCTCAATTAATGGCGATGTGAAATTCTATGGCTTAACGCCAACTAATATGAAGTTAGAAGGGTTAGATAAGCACCTGCGTCTTATTGAGAGTTACAAGAAGCTTCATACAGCAAGAGGAAAGTTAGCACAGCGCTAATCTTTACTTTTTGAAGTAAAAGCAAGATAGCATGACTGCTATCTTGCTTTATAGTTTGACGGACTGTTGAGCATTATGCGGTTGAAGCCACAAGTGCTCATTGCAGCTCACAGAAATACACATCAGCTTAGGCAGCTAGCCCCAAACCGAAGGTTAATTAGATTGCTCCTCTTTGATACAGTTTTGCTCCTTAAACTGTGCCTTTGCATCATGATATATAAAAGAGAAGTCTGCTGTACGTGGTGTAAATATCGGTTTGCCAGTATTCTTATCACAGTCGGTTGCGATCCCGCCTGCTGCATGACAATTCATACAAGAGGAGCTTTTATAATAAAGCGCTTCTTGTTTACCTAATGGCTGATTTCCTAGTTGTAAAAATGTCTCAATCACCTCATTAGTTAGATAAACAGGGTGGGGCAATCCACCTGAATAATTGGTGAGCTTGGTTTCAATTGTATCACTTGGTTGGCCATTAATATCAGTCATTGGCTTACTGCTGTTATTAGTTGAATACTGCGTACCAATTAGTTTGTAATATTGCAAAACAGCGTTTTCTTGTTTGAATAGCTTAGAAATATGCTGATTCACTTTTTCAACAACTGGTGATATTTGTTCCAATCGAACCACTTGAGTAGGCTTAGTGCCTCCTATTGGGTGATTGATTGCGCATGTTGGACATTGCTTATCGAAAAAGGTTGGAGAGTTGCCCCAAACATTATCCTGATGTGAAAAGGTTGCGTAAATCCAATTACTAGACGTGCCGGTTTTCTGCATTATGTGAAATCCAACTACGCCAACTTCTTGTTCTTCGACTTTAAATGAGCCTGTTTCACCACTTTGTATTTGGTGGTAGCGTTTTACGGGCAGTGTTGCGCGAATGTACTTACTCGGATCATCAGACTCATCGAGTATTTTCCACGCTACCTTTATCTCGATAGCAAGGCCTGGCGGCTTAGGGTCAAAATTGGTCAGGTCTTGTGGCAAGTTACAAGTGGGTAATGAGGAACCACTGGAACACGCTAAAAAGCCAATCGTATTCATGTTGATGCACATGCTACTCGCGCTCTGGCTTTTGCATGCCCAACTATAAGTTGGGTTATTCGCGAATTCGATTTGGCCATCTATGCTATATAGTTTATTTTTGGTAATAAAATTGAATACATAGGGACTAACAAACTTCTGATAATATACAGGGTTGTTTTTTTGGTCAGTTAAAATTGCCTGTTTTTTCGGTGTATTTTTGGGCGCAACTTGCTCCACTGCAGATAAAGGCTGCATCATGGCGAAGTTTTTGGATATTTCCCAGTTTTTTGGAGGCGCTGCATCTGCTGTGAAAATAGTCTCGGTTTCACGCCAATTTATCCAAAGTGGAAGCGGGCAATTGGCGCCTGAATCGGCTTCACACACTTTTAGATTATTTTGCGTGAGCTTATAGTTTTCGTCCAATTGCCTATTTAGCGCAGTAAAGCTCAGCCATGAAAATAGCGCGTATCGGTGATCCAAATAATCAAGCTTCTGCGATTCATTAGGCTTTACAGGTTTTAACTCTTCACACGACTTCACTAATTTATTGTATGCGTCAAGCGGGTAGGGTTTTAGCTGAGTCAAGTCGTTTGGAAAAGGAAATGGCTCTGTTAATGTGCATTCATCTTTGACTAGCCAATCTGGAAAAATGCTGTATTCAGTAGCAAAAGTACCAGTACTTACGAATAGTAAAGAGAGTTTCGCTATTACACTTTTCATGATTATTTCCTTTTTTTATAAGGTGAAGAATATAAATATGACTTGATATTAAATTCTGATGCTGATGTAAGGGTTATTTTTATATAGTAACCAGTTTGTACTTTCAGGTTGAGCCAAGGAGTTAAATTAGTGCTTAATTCTTTTTCTGTTATTTTTCTTAGCGAGCTCAAAAAGCTATCTTGTAGATAATTTTCGTCAAGTCTTGTTATCCAAGGCAATTCAATTTCAATCTTTTCTGACAACTCCGTTGAATAGGAAAGCCCAACTTGTATTTCATCTGATACTTGAACAATAGTATTTAATAACTGTTTCAGCAGATATAAGTTTCCTTTCCAGTCTAGATCTTTGAGTAGACTAGGAAGTCTTAAGGTTTCTAATTTAAAAACGAGTTTAGCTCTAAATTCCTTTCTACCAAATGTAAAACTGAAGTGGTTTATCCTAGTGCATTCTAAACTAGGAAGTAACTCTTTTGTTTTGTTTAAAAACTCAGGAGCTAAAAATTCAGATGCGTTAATTATAAATGAGCTTAATAGGCTAAAGTCAGAAAACTGACAATGTTGTGTACTTACACAAAATGTTGGAGCTGTGCTATATCGACCCTCTTCATAATCAAAGCTAAACCATATTAAATTTACTAGTTTATAAGCAGGGGAGTGCTTCCTATTCGTTATAAACTCATTTATTCTAAGGGCGTATTTATTTGGAGTTTTTTGATTTATATAGGATGAAACGCTGTCTAAATTATGAGGAGAGCAGTAATAACATACTAAAAAGTCAACAGGATCTTCAAACTGATCAATTCTCTTTTCGAAACATATAGCGTGTATATTTTCAGGGATTTCACTGACAATTGTCTGAAGCTCTTCTAATACGGTATTATTGAGATGTTGAACCTCACTATCAAGTGCAATGCTGTAAAGCTCACTTTTACTATATTTCATGATGAATGCGGGTGAAATGCCAATTTAACTTAATTTTGGTTTGTTTTTTGTGCATGATGTCAACAGTATTAGAGATTGATTATGTACAAAATAAATAACTCAACTTTTATTACTGACAGGGACTCACTACAAAAAATACACGCTTGATTAAGATAAAAAAATCACCCGCTGCTCCTATGTATTACCAAATTGTTTTGATAGTGTGTTGAATTTCAGGTCTTAGTTCTGCTGATAGTTGATCCCACAGATCATCTGTTAATCCAGTTTCTAAAGAAATTTCAGTAATAATGCGTTTTTGATCTGCTGTTAAATCAAACTCTGCCATCACTTCGGCTAAGTTGTCGGTCGCTCGTTGCTTCAAAGCTTCATCGTTAGTTACATTATAGATGTAAGAGATTAAACCAGTTGGTAGTGTTGTATTATCACTCATTTTTCATTTCCTAATTTTCATAGTTTTGGAGATATAAGGTTTTAGTACTAGCCTTATCATTTAAGTATTCGTTATAAGCGTCATCTTTCATTGTGTTTTTATTAAATAGTAATACTTTGTATAAAAAGTAATAATAAAAAGTGCGATGTGAACGATATCCAGCAAAGCTTGATATTTTTTCTTCGAATTCTTGTAAGCTATCTATATTATCTAAATTAGCCAAGTAGTTGAGCATGTTATTATAACCCAACCAGCCAACATTATTAGAATTTTTTGCAAGGCTTACCCCTGTTGATGAGTAATTTTTTGCTTCATCTTGATATTTTTTAAAATTAGCTGAATCTTTTTGTATTGAAGCATGTATTAGTTTAAACCACGCCCATATCCCATTTGTTGCTGAGCTAATGTCATTTATATTAATATTTTTGGAAAGCTCAGCTAAATCGTTCATGGCGCTTTGTGCCAAATCAACCTTACCAGTGAGCAACTGTGATAGCGCTTTAAAAGCAATACAAGTGAGTTCAGAACAAAAGCCGTAATTATCAGTTATGGCTTGAGAGCTATTATCGAAGAAGCCCTCTTTTGGTAACGTATCGACAAGCGCAATTACTTTGTCAAACTCTCCTAGCGAAAAGTAGGATTGCGATAAAAGCTCGAAGATCACTGGGTGTTGGTGAGGTGGATATTCGTTTTTGTTTTCGTGCAGCTGTAATCCAATATTATGAGCTTTTAATATATCACCGGTAGCGTAGGCGTGTAGCCATTCACCTCTCATCGTAATGAAGCGCTCTTTAGGGTCTAAAATTGTGGCGAGTTCACTGATATTTTGAAGCACGTGCTTTTTAGCCAACGTGTCTAGCCAACCATTGTATGCAACCCGTGATGAAGCAAGCGCATTTTTAATTTTATGGAGTAAAGGCTGGTTATCAATTAACCCATTTTGAAAGAAGTTTAATGCTTCTGCATAGTAAATACTGGCCTCTGCGACAGAGTAGATGGCAGCAGCACTTTTTGCTGATGTTAGTAATAATTCAACAGCCGCATTATGATCTCCCACTTTTGCTAAATGATGGGTTGTAAGTAGGGGCTGCTTTTGGCTCATTCCTGTATTGTTGAGTACTTCAATTATACTCATGTGATGTGCATATGATTCATGCTTACCCATACTTTCATAGGCAGCATCCCTTACCAAAGCATGTTTAAAAATGTAGCTATCGTTATCAACACGACGTTGATGCACGATAAGATCGTTAGCCATTAACTCATTTAAGTCGTTTTGAATTTGGCTTTCACTTAAGGATGATGTAGCAATAAGTAAATTGTATTCAAACTCTCGGCCGATGGTTGCCGCCAGTTGCGCTGTCTCTTTGGCATGATGAAGGTTGTCGAGCTTTTGTTGCAGTGACTCTCTTAGGCTAGTTGGAACTTGCTCCAATTTATCAGGGGCCAAAAAGTCGATGACTCCGCCTTTATCTCCAACCAGTGCTTTTTGCTTTAGCATGTTGACCAGCTCTTCAATAAAAAGTGGGATCCCATCTGTACGGCTAGTGAGTACAGTAAGCACTTGTTCAGAGACTTGGCGACCGTCAAATAGATTAATGATAAAGTCCTCGGTCGCTTTGGCCGTTAGCTTTTTCAAACAAACATCGACTAAGGTTAAATCTTTTAACTGGCTAGGTACATCTTGGCGCGATGTACTCAGTAGTACATTGCCAGACGTTAATGCGCCCGCAAAATGATGTAAAAACTCTAAGGTTGTATTATCTGCCCAATGAATATCTTCAATAATATAGAGCTTAAACTTACTTATCCCATGGCGGTTTGACAGCAATAATGCACATAACCCTTTAAATAACACTTGTTTTTGCTCATCAGGTGCGAGAGTTGAAGGCGCTATATCATCACCAAGAGAAATATTGAGCCAAACAAGCAGTACAGGAATGGCCTGAGTCAAATCAAGCTCACTGTCAATGCTTGATAACACGTAGCTAAATACGGTATTTGCTGAATGGGCATCAAGCTGATCTGTATTAAATAGATACCTAACTAAGTTAAGTATTGGGTATAAGGCATTGTTTTGATGCTCAGGCAAACATTGAGCAACCAAGTGTTGGTATTGTGGAGCATTAGCACGGATCTCTTGTAATAAACGAGATTTACCTATACCAGCTTCGCCATGAATATGCGCAATACGTGTTTCGCCCTCAACTTCTGTATTAATGAGTGACAGTGTTTGCTCAAGCTCAGCATGGCGACCAACTAGCTCATGGTTATTTTTAGTACCGCGCATAAAGCCAAACGCTTCGACGCGACGTTCACCCTGTAAATTGTATACTGGAGTTAGCTCGAACAATGGGCCAATTTGTAACTGGCCGTACAGGTTAAACTCTGAAAAAGCATCTAGGAGTGAGCGCGATTCTGCACTACATAAAATTTGTCGCTCGCCAGCTTCGCGAGAGAGTGCTGCGGCAATATTTGCATGATGGCCTTCAGGAACAGCGTTGGCATAAGTAATAAATACTCCGCTATGAATACCAATATGGGCATTGAGTGAGACTCTGTGCGCTTCTTGCATCAATGCATTTCGTTTGGCAAGTTCGCTTATCATTTCTAGCGCTGTGCGCGCAGACAAGCGTGCATCATTATCACTGCTTACGGGGTAACCAAAATAAAAAAGACAAGTATCGGCTAAGTTCCCAACATGGTAGGCACCGTAGCGGGTGGCAATATCGATAAAGTGATTACGTTGAGACTTATAAACTGTGTCAATCACATCATAGTCTTTATCATGGTTGTCGAGCGCTTTAACACTTAAGCGTACCGCTAAAACCGTAAGCTGTTTACGCTCAGTAAGTGCCGTATACTCTTGAATTGCGCGATGATCTGGATCGTCATCGCGGATCATTATTGTTGTTTCATCGTAACCGTGTTGTGCCTTTACGTCGCTAAGCACACCGACTAGATTGGAAACGTTCATTCGAGCGAGCTCTGAAAACGCCTCGGTTGCTGTTATGACACGTTCTAGTGCACTTTTATGCAGTACTCTTCTTAACAAACCTGCCAGAGGATGACCGAGCAGGGCGCTTGGGATAGGAATATGTACGTCACTGAGTTGTTTATGGTAAATTGACGCAACACTGGTGCCGGTTACTGCTGGCACACCGGTCAAACATTCCAAAAAAACCAACCCCCACACATACAGATCTGACTTTGCTGATGCAGGCTCTCCCCTTAATTGCTCGGGCGCGCTATATGATGGTGTACCGAGAGTTTCTTGGGTGAGGGTAATCGTCTCAAAATCATGCTGGCGACTTTCTTGCGCTAGGGTACCAATACCAAAATCGAGTATTTTGGCATAGGTTTTTGCCCCTGATTGGCTCAACATAATATTTGTGGGCTTTATATCCCTGTGAATAATACCTTGTTGATGAGCATGGATAAGGGCATCCAAAACCTGCAACATAATATCAGTGGTATAGACAGAATCAATAGCGCCATTTTGACTTAAATAGTCTCTTAATGTTTGCCCTTCAACATACTCAAAGACACCAAACATTAAATTTTCATTTAATTGTCCTTTATCTAATAATCGAACAATATTTGGATGATTAAGCTGACTACAAAGCAGAGTTTCACGATTAAATCGCTCGGCATATCGTTGTTTTTTTGTTACATCAAGTTGTGGCTCTAATGCCAAAAACTTAAGTGCCACGAACTGCCCTGTATTTAATTGACGAGCTTTAAAAACTTTGCCAAAACCACCTTCCCCAATCTTTTCAAGTAGTTGATACTTGTCAGACTGAAAGACATCGACAATATGGCTGTCCGAAAACTGAGTCAGAGACATACGATTACTAATTCTTATTCTATGTTAACGTAATAGGTTAATTGGAATGTAAATACTTGTCTAGTATGAGATTATCTATTATTTAAAAAAATTAAACAGGCTGATGTGATGGGTTATAAACTAGTTACTTCAAGTCCAAATACTGTAATCTTTTATTTATGAACTCTTTTTTATTAAATCTTGTCTGTTTTTTGTTCGCGTAATGTTGTGTAATTACAGAGTAATTGTGTTTTTTTGCCAAGCTGATATATTATTTTTTCTATAAATACAACAAAAGGATAGGCTCGTGGATCGTAGAGCGTTTTTGAATACTAGTTCGATGTTATTAGCCGCTTCAGTGCTACCATTTCCTGCGATGGCGACTGGAAATGAATTGATAGCAGCAAATGCTGACTCCACGAGATTATCGAGAGAGCAATTGCTGTCACTTGGTATTAGTGAACCGGTTAGAAAGATAAGCCCTCCAACAGGTGGAAGTGTTGACGTAACGATGAAAGCAAAGATTATTCGTCGCTACGACACTAGGGTGTTTGTATATTTCGAATTAAGCCGCTTTATTGATGTATTTGATATGTATGGGAACTTAGTCGCTCAAATTACAACTCCAGAAGGCCATGATATACCGATACATGATTTCGCAATTGATACGAGTAGCGGCAGTGTTTACTGGTTGAGACTTGGCGGCCACCAGGTTATCGTTACGGACTATTCCGGTAACGTGCTAAACACACTTGGCGAATTCGGCCATGATCAAACAGATAAACTTAATGGTCCAAGAAGTATTACGATAGATAGCCATCACAGGGTCTATGTGTTGGATTCAGACAATACACGTATAAAAGTGTTTGGAAACAATGGCATGTTCCTGAGAGACTATAGCTTAGGAAGATTTACAAAAGGTAAAAAGTTTACCAGTTTAGATGGTAATCAAAAAGTAGTGGTCTGCGGTGGTTTATCAGGTGAGCGCCTTTGGTATTTGGACTCAGAAGACCAAAGCTTACGTGCAATCCATTAATCGCTAACCCTGTCAAAGAGACCTTTAATACCAGCAATAATCGATGCAATATTAATGTTGTAGCGGAGAAGCAAATTTGTAGATCCGCTATTAACGTTTTAATTAAACGAAATCTCCCCTATGTAACCAAGGCTATTTTCGATAAAACTATCCCACTCAGCCAAACCACATCCCCTGACTAAAGCGCAGAGGTAATACCAATTATCTTATTTAAGAGGTCTACTTTGAGACGAGAAAACCTTGTCGATAACTCCGCTACTGCGCCCTGCTATCTCTAAGGTACCTACCTCCATCTAGGCAGGGCAAAAATTTTGCTATTTAGTTGTTCTAGATAAGAAATTTTAACGCTGTTAGCGTCAGATTTACTCCTACAAATTGGGCAAGTATTAGGTCCAATTGGTATAAACACAAGCTTGAAGTCAAAATCCCTATGCTAATGCTGCTTGCGCCAGAATGCGCCTCCTGTACAAGATAATTATAAAACCAGTCAGCACGAGAGTGTACCCAGTAATCTCAAAACTTTTTGCAATCTTTAATAGCACTATTGTCCCTTTATACTAGGCTAATAACTATTCGTTATTGTGGCGCATCATATAAAGCCATTAGCTGGTTGCTTGTCACAGAAGCATAACTATCTAATTTCATTAAAGGAACTATTTTTAAGATGAGCGCGATTGATACTGATTTCTGTAGGCTACCAATTGGTATCAACAGTGCTTCTATGTGTAGTGAAGTTAGCCGATTACCGACCAAAAGCTGGAATCCTCATGTGAATCATAGAGATTACGTTGGAGATTGGGATGTATTACCCCTGCGATGTCAGCTGGAGCATACAAATGCGCATCCGATTTTGCAGTGCTTTGCTATGGGGGATGGTAGCGAATGGAAAAATCTACCTTTAATGGACAGTTTGCCAACGATACGAAGCTTAATATGGAGTTTGCAATGTGACGTAAAGTCGGCGCGTCTAATGCGGTTAAAGCCTGGGGCATATATCAAGCCACACAGAGACAGAGGGCTATGCTTGTGTAAGGGGGAAGTCAGACTACATGTACCGATATTGGCTAATGAAGACGTATTATTTGTAGTTAATGACAAGGTCGTACCAATGGCGGTTGGTGAGCTGTGGTATATCAATGCCGACAAGACACACAGCGTAAAGAATAGCGGCGATAATGACCGCGTCAATTTGGTCATTGACTGTGTAGTAAATGAATGGATCGCTGAACATATTAAAGGAGAGTCGATGACTCACTCAATATGAAGCGCTAGTAATGGGCACACTCAAAAGCAGGTGGCGTAAAAAAGTCTCAAGGGGCTGACGTTTACCATTGTAAAAGTAAACGATTATTGCTGAAACGTGTTTGTACAAGCGCATCGTATGTCGATTTTTTAGGTGACTTGCTGTCATCGAATCTAGTTTTTATCAATAAAGAAAGAGCCAACCAAGAATATGTTTTAGCTTGCTCTGAGAAAAGATGTCATTAGAGCCGTGTTAAATGAAACATCTCGCAAAGGGTATCTTTATGTTGGTCAGAGATAAGAGGTAATTCAGTAACAGATCACCAGTTTTCGAGAGTAGGTGGTACTCAAGCTGGGATGCAACTATAGCCAGCAGGCTTTTGACTTTAATTAGGAGAAATAAATGAGTGATGAATATACTGGGCAGATTATGCCATGCGGCTTTCACTTTGCGCCGGTCGATTTTGCATTCTGTATGGGTGGGACCGTTCAAATAACACAATATACTGCCGTGTTTGCGCTACTCGGTACCTACTTTGGTGGTGATGGGAGAGTATCATTTGGTTTGCCTGATTTTAGAGGTAGATCGCCTTTGGGCTATGGTACATCTCCATATTATGGTCCATTTAATATGGGGCAGTTTGGTGGTGGAGATTCCTTCGTATTGACCGAGTCTAATTTACCACCACACCATCATGGAGTTAATCTTAATGTTACTGGAGCAGGAGACGCTACAACCACACATGTGACTTTAAATGCGACTCAATTGGAAGGTGATTCAGCCACACCACAAGCAGGAGCGTACCTTGCAACAGCGCCAGATATCGCAGGTCCTGATGCACCGGAAAAAATTTACTACACAGGTGGTAATCCCTCTTCTACCGTAGCACTCGGAGGAATAGAAGTGACTCAGACTGGTTCTGCATCTGGACATGTTAGCGGTGAAACTGGAGTAACAGGCGCTGCTGTTGCGGTGAGAAGTCGTAGCCCTTACCAAGCGGTGAATTATGTAATTTGTATGGAAGGCATTTTTCCACAAAGGAATTAAGAGCTGACGTAGCTGCTATGTTGGACGTGATGGTTAGCTCATTTAGCTGTTTACTAGGTGAGCTGACCCAAACTCAACTGCGCTTAAAGTAACACCTGTAGATGTGTTTAGCATTACGGAATTTTATGGCCATTGCGTATGAGCAAGGTATGTTTTACCTGCTCTATAAGCCACCCGGTTTATTTTAGATAACGACTCTTCTTTATTATTCATATCGATTTTCTAAAATCGGTAATGCTTAGGCTTGCTTGCATGTAAAATAAAAGGTGACTACATTTTATATAGAATAATTCAATTATAAAAATATCGCTATTTTGTTTCTATATTGGTTGCAATTAATGGCTAACTTCGAACTCAAGGGCTGTATAGGGACTGTTTTATGACACAGCAATTTCATTTTATCTCTGGCTTGCCGCGCTCAGGTTCCACCCTGCTAGCGGGTATTTTAAGACAAAACCCAGCTTTTCATGCCGGCATGTCTAGCCCCGTAGCTGTGTTGATAAACACATGTCTTGAGCAAATAGGTGCAGGTAGTGAGTTTGGTTCATTTTTTGATGAGAAAAAGCGCAAATCTTTAGTTACTGCTATATTTAAATCGTACTACGAAGCGCAACAAAACAAGTCCGTGATTTTCGATACAAATAGGTTGTGGACGGCAAGACTTCATCAGCAAGTTGAGTTGCATCAAAATCTTAAAGTTATTTGTTTAGTCAGGAACCCTGCTTGGATAATGGACAGCTTTGAGCGAATTTATCGTAAAAACCCTTTCGATTATAGCCGGATGTTTTCTCCTGCCTCTCGCACAACAGTCTATACTCGCTGTGAGTCATTAGTGCAATCAGCTGGCGCTGTTGGCTCTGCCTGGACGGCTTTGAAAGAAGCATATTATGGCGAGTTTTCGGATAGATTGTTGATTATAGATTACGACATTTTTACTCAGTATCCGCATAAAACCTTGGCGTTACTCTATGAGTTTTTGCAACTCGACGGTTTTCAACATGATTTTGACAATGTGGAATACAGCGAAAATGAATTTGATATTCAATTGGGTGTGAAAGATCTGCACACCGTGAAAAGAAAAGTTGAATATAAAGCACGTAATACCATTTTACCGCCCGATCTTTTTGCAAAATATAGCGAAATGCAATTTTGGCAAGACCCGTTGGGAACAAGCGCCAGTATTATTTCTCCAAAGTAAAACTGAACTTAAGCTACCTTGTGATATAAGAAGGAAGTAATATGCATCATCTCGTGTTAAATGGAATAGTTTCCGCTCTATTACCTGTCAGTAGTTATGCTGCGATACAGCAAAACGCACTTTTTGACCTTCATCCAAGTAGTATTCAGCCTGAACGTTTGGCTCGAGGTAAATCAAATTATCAACTTGAATCATTCTTTTACGAAGCCGAAGAATCGACAGCAATAGAAGAGGAAATTAGCCTTAGCAAACTGGCTGGTGTGAAAGAGCTAATTATTCTTGCTGCTGACGTGAAAGATAAGCACTTGTTTTATCAACGCATCCGTCCCGGTATAGAGGTTATTGATTTAAAAGCAGGGTCTAGCGGTAAGCAACAACTGATATTTTGGCTTAAACAATATCGTGGCCTTGATGCTGTTCACTTGGTGTCACATGCGACAGCGGGCACTATCCACTTAGGCGATGAGCGAGTAAATAAAACAGACTTCGCACACGATAGCCAGCTTACTGACGCGATAAATCAAGCAATGAAGCCCGGCGCTGATCTGCTTTTTTATGGCTGTGAATTAGCGGCCAACAATCATGGCTTTGAATTAGTCGAAATCATCAAGAAAAATACGCATGTTGATATTGCAGCCTCAAATAACTTGACGGGTAGTCGCGATCTAAATGGCGACTGGGAGCTAGAAATACATAAAGGTGAAGTGAATACCACTATCCCTTTCTCTGAGACTGCATTAAAAGATTTTAGTGATGTATTAGCTGTTGATAAAACCATCAATATGGATGCCTTTAGTAATATTTATGAAAATGCTAAAACGTACGATATTGGTAGTGGGTATATAGCGAAATTAAAACTAGATAGTGGAGATTTGTCATGTTACGTGTACAGTGGTACTCGAGAATGTTTGGTAGATAGATCCGGAACTAGTACGGGTGATAAAAAACTGTATTTTTATTTCAGTACCGGGCAGATCTTTGATATCACCAGTGTGCACCTTTATAGCTCGAGCTCACAGTATTTCACGATTGAATCTAATAATGGCGATTCAGAGAACGTTACAGTAAACAGTAATCAGCAGGTTGACTTGAATTGGACTGGTGTTTCAAAGATCACCATTCGTAAAAATGATAATTCAGATATAGACTATAGCCGGTTCGATGATTTCGTGTTGACTAATATCCAAAACCCAGACTCGACAGCCCCTATTATCAGTCAAGTGACACCGGTTACCACGCCAACCCAAGACAACACACCTGATTATATTTTTACTACAGACGAAGCAGGCACGTTAGCTGTTGGAGGCAGTTGCGGTACGTCAACTTCTACCATCATAAGTAGTACGGGTAACCAGACCATCACGTTAACACAAACAAACAACTCATCGCCTTTAGCAGATGGAACGTACAGTAATTGTACAATCACGGTTACGGACAATGCGTCGAATACTAGTAATACACTCAATATTCCATCTTTTGTAGTGGATACCGCCGCGCCAACGGTGGCTGAAGTCACAGCGGTGTCGACACCAACGAGTGATACAACGCCAAACTATACGTTTAGTACTACTGAAACTGGCACATTATCTGTTGGTGGCAGTTGTGGTACATCAACTTCTACAACGATTAGCAGCACTGGAAACCAAACAATAACCCTAACCCAGAGTGACAACACTTCGCCACTCGCAGAGGGTACCTATAGTGACTGTACTATTACAGTCCAAGATGCTGCAGGTAATACCAACACACCGTTAGCAATTACTGCGTTTACTGTCGATACAGCAGCGCCAACATTTGATGGCGCTAATTCTACGCCAAATGACAATGCCACTAACGTGACAGCCAGCAATGATATTGTTATCGACTTCAGTGAAAATATTGTGGCTGGGACTGGCAACATTACCATTAGAGACGTGACAGGTAGTAGTAATTTTCAGGTTTTTGATGTGACGTCTGCTACCGCAACAACAACTCCTGGTGCGGGTGGTATCGGTATTTCGGGTGACAAAATTTATTTAAACCCAACCACAAATTTAACCGGCAACCGCAACTACGCGATACGAATTGACGCGACGGCAGTCGATGATAATGCAAGCTTTAGCTTTGCAGGCATTAGCGACGATACTACTTTTAATTTTTCAACAGCCAACACCCTGCCTGTGGTTGACTTAGATTCGAGCTCTGGCTCAGATGACAGCAGCGCGGCTTTCTCAGAAGGTGGAGGGGCTGTTAATATTGCAACAAATGCGGCTGTCACCGAGGCTGATGGGGATACGATAACCACGGTTACTGTGTCATTAACTAATGATCAAGACGGTGCTGCTGAAGGGTTGAATGTAACGGCCGCGGCACAAAATGCGCTAACAGGGGTTTCTGGCGCCTCTGATATTACGTTACAAGATACCATCTCAATAACAGGTGCCTCAGCAACAGCTTCAGAAGTGCAAACTTTTCTGCAAGCAATCACATACAACAATACCTCCAGCGCACCAAATGAAACGGCTAGAACGGTGACGGTTGTTATTAATGATGGCTCTGCAAGCAGTGTATCAAGAACGGCAACCATATCAGTGACTAATGTCACCGCGGCAAGCTCCAATGCTGCAGGGTTTAATACAAATAGTGGTACTAACCTATCACCTGCGATTACTTTCACTACAGAAAGTGAAACGTTGACCATCGCTGATGCAACACACGCAACAGGCTCGAGCGCTGATGGTGGAGCTGGTGCTGGTACTGATGAGCTCATTGTTGCGACTAACACGGACTTAACAGCGCTTACCTCACTTAGTGGGTTTGAGACGCTTTCTCCGGTTTCTTCTGGTAATTTGACATTATCAGAGGCACAGCATGATAGCTTTACCACGATTAACGGTTCAGGTACCAATACTTTCACGCTATCAAGCACCACTGTAGATGGTGTTATTACCGCCGATGCAGATATTGAAACTTATGTTTTAGATGCTGCGTTTACAATTACACTCGTCGCTGCGAGTCAAAATATTACAGGTAGCACGGGTAATGATACTGTAAATGTTGCAGGGTTTAGCACAACTGGAACGCTATCAGGGGGAACTGGGACGGATACATTGCAGCTCGGTGATGGTGCCAATATAAGCGGGGCGACGTCAATTACTGGGTTTGAAACGCTGAGCTTGGCAAGTGGTGCGTCAGTAACGATGACAGAATCACAGCATGACGCTGTTTCTTCAATTACCGCAGCAGGCTCTGAAACGATAACCATTAGTAATACTTCCGATGGATTAACAGGTAACGCAGCCGTTGAGGCTTACGTTTTATCAACTGCAAACATCTTTACGCTTGGTGCAACTGGGCAAAGTGTTACCGGTAGTAGTGGTGATGACACCGTGAATATTGGCGCCATAAGTGCTAGCGGGACATTAGCTGGGGGGTCAGGGACAGACACGCTGAATATCGGCGATGGTGGCAGCATCGCGGGTGCAAGTGTTAGCGGTTTTGAAAACCTCTCGGTTGCGACCGATGGCGCGATAACTGTAGACGCATCTCAGATCTCTGGGTTTACAGGTACGGTCACTGCGGGTGGAACGGGAGAGTCACTAACGGTTTCTGGAGATGGTGATATTTCAACCATAACTGCCATTGAGAGTTACACTCTTCTAGATGATAGTAATAATTCAAGAACCGTGACGGTGAGCGGTGCTGGGCACTCAGTTACTGGCACTTCAAGTACCGATGCCATTACATTTGATGTTGGTGCATTGAGCTACACAGGAACCATTACAGGTGATAACACAACAGCGGATACGCTTGCGTTAAGTTCTGGTGCGGACATTAGCGCTGCGACGATTAACGCAGTTACAAATTTAACGCTTGCCTCAAACAGTACCGTAACTATGTCTGTGGCACAGCATAATAGTTTTACTGGTACCATCACCGCAGCAGGCTCAGAAACCATCAACCTGACCGGAGATGGAGACTTTACAACTTTTACAGGTGTTGAAACCTATAGCGTTGGCGACGATACTCGAAATACCAAAACCATTACAGTTGGCAGTGCGACAACAAATGTGTCTGCTGTTTCTGCTGATGATGCCATTATTTTTGATATTGGCGGCAGCGCATATGCCAGAACATTAACTGGGGATGCCACCGTTGCCGACTCTGTTCGCGCTTCTGATGGCGCAGACTTGACCAGCGGCGGGTTTGTGAATATAGGTTCATTAACGCTTTTAAGTGGCGCAACAGTGACTTTGGACGCGGCTAATATTGGTAACAACTTTACCACTGCAATTACGGGGGCTGCTGGATCAGAAACACTCAAGCTGATGGATGGCGGAACATTCAACTTTGCAAACACTAGCGTATCTGAAATTGAGAACATCGCGATTGGTTCCCTAAACATATTTACTATAACCCTAACTGATGACTTTGACTCAGATGGCGGTACAGTTGCCATTTCTAATTCACTGGGTTTTCCGCTTTCTGCTGCACTTACACTGAATGCAAGTGCGCTCAGCGGCGATTCAATTAACATGACGGCGACGGATTTTAATGGCAACGATACCATAACCGGTGGTAGTGGTGCAGACATCATTAGACCTGGCGGAGGTACGGATTCACTGACAGGTAACGCTGGCAATGATAGCTTTGTGGGCAGTGCCTCAGATCTCAATGGTGATACTATCACGGACTTAAGCATCGGAGATATCATTACCATCACTGGCGTTACCGGTTTAACGACAAGTAATGTACGTTTTAATGGCACCAGTACACTTCAGGTTGATACAGATGCGACGGATTTCAGTGCGGTTGAAGTGGCTATTAGCCTGTCAAATGCACCGAGTAATTCGCTTGTCTTTACGGTTGCTGACAACGGCGCAAATACTGATATCACCTTTGTTAGCCCGAACGACGTGCCGGTATTTAGTAATTTAAATGGCGGTGCAGCCTTCTTGGAAAATGGCTCCGCGGTAGCAATTGACTCTGATGTGGTGATTGCTGATACCGAACTTGATGCACTTGATAGCGGGGTTGGTAATTACAACAACGCAAGCCTGACTATTTCACGAAATGGTGGTGCAAGTTCGCAAGATATATTTGGTAACGGCGGATTATTGGGAACGCTTACTGAGGGGAATACATTTGTTTATAACTCAGCCACTGTTGGCACTGTTACGACAAACTCTGCTGGCACCTTAGTGTTAACCTTTAACACTAGTGCAACCTCTGCCATTGTTGATTCTGTACTACAAAGTATTACTTATCAAAATAGTTCGGAAGCGCCGCCATCCTCAGTGACACTGGATTATGTATTTAATGATGGGGAAGCTAATAGCTCGGGGACTAATCAAGCAGCTGTCACTATTACGGCGAATGATGATGCCCCCACACTACTGACATTGACCCTCAGCTCGAACAGCTTAAATCAGTCTGCTGCTACGACAGGGTATAATATTGGCACTTTATCCACGACCGATGTCGACGATTCTTCACATACTTATTCCTTGGTTACTGTGGGTAGCAGTGATGCAGGAACCTGTACAGCGAGTACTGACAATGCGAACTTTGAAATTAGTGGTTCCTTGCTGTCTGTAAAAAATGACTTAGATGCAGGTTCACATACGGTTTGTATTCAAACTGATGATTCAACTAATACGCTACAAAAATCCTTTACGATTACGGTTATTGACGACGTTGCGCCAAACGCTCCTTCTACTCCCGATTTAATAGCAGGTTCAGATAGCGGTGCATCTAACACGGATAACATCACAAATGACACCACACCAACGTTCTCTGGTACTGCGGAAGATGGCACGACAGTTAAACTTTACAGTAGCCAAGTTGGTAGCGGAAACACAGTAATTGGCACTGGTACTGCAACAGGCGGCAACTGGCAAATTACCACCTCTGCACTAACCGCAGGAATAGTACATGCCATTACTGCCGCTGCCTCTGACAGTGCGAATAACGTTAGCAGCAGCTCTAGTGCATTAAACGTCACAATTGATACAAGCGTGCCTAATGCTCCAACAACACCTGATATGACTGCTGCTACAGATAGCGGCTCGTCAAATACGGATAATATCACTAATGATACAACCCCAACATTTACAGGCTCAGGGACTAATGGTGACACGGTTACACTGATTTCTAGCGTGGACGGTACGCTTGGCAGTGTTGTGGTGTCTAGCGGTAGCTGGACTATCACACCCAGCTCCGCGATGTCAGAAGGTGGGCATTCTATTTCAGCTAGAGCCACTGATACCGCGGGTAACACCGCTGACAGTGGTGCATTATCGGTGACCATTGATGCCAGCGCGCCTACGGGCGTAACTGCTGCGATAGACCAAAGCGTAATCAACGCGGCAAATGAATCGGCATTAAGCTTCGCCTTGTCTGGTTTGGATGGTTCGGGCAGTTTTTCGTATTCAATATCGGATGGAACTAATACGGTTAGCAGCTCAGCAAGTGTTACTATTACAGGTACGACTGCTCAAGTTAATTCTGTTGATGTGTCGAGCTTGGCAGAGGGAACCTTGACCTTGAGCGCTGTTATTACTGACGCGGCTGGAAACCAAAGCGCACCATTTACTGATACGGTAACGAAAAAGTACAACGTTGCGCCTGTACTTTCTGGCACACCAGCGACCAGTGTAAATGAAGACAGCCTTTATGAGTTTACACCAACTCTGACGGACTCTGACACAAATGATACCCATACATTCAGTATTACTAACTCGCCTAGTTGGGCAAGTTTTAATACTCAAACTGGTAAGCTGTCTGGCACGCCAACTGATGCAGATGTAGGGACAACTGCAAATATTACGATTTCGGTTAACGATGGCACTGACAGCGACTCATTGACGGCATTTAGCATAGAAGTAATAAATACGAATGATGCCCCCACAGGGCAGAGTATTGGCTATACGATCGATGAAGGAGGGACACTATCTCGTGATTTGAACAATGGCCTATTGTCGCTTGCCAGTGATGACGATTTAGATTCCAGTGATAGCCTAACAATAGTCAAGGACACAGATCCTCAATATGGCACGCTCACACTCAATACTGATGGTAGCTTTAGCTACATCCATGATGGTAGTGAAAATCATACAGATACTTTTACCTATCATGTCGAAGATAATTCAAGTGCCAGCTCACCGGTTTATACCGTAACTATTAATATGAATGCGGTTGAGGATGCTCCTACGGCTTCGAACGATGCGTTAGAAACATTGGAAGATGTTGCAAAAGCGATTAATGTCACCACCAATGACAGTGATCCTGAAAATAATTTAGTCGCGTCATCCATTACGATTAAAACACAACCGACCAAAGGGTCATTAGGTGTTAATACCAATGGTGTTGTTACTTTCACCCCAACAGCCAATGCAAACGGCTCTGATTCTTTCACTTACACAGTGAAAGACTCGACCAATGCTGAGTCAAATGTTGCGACAGTGAATATCACCATCACACCGGTTAATGATTTACCAGTAGCAGCAAACTTTACGCCGAATATTGATGAAGATACGCCGACATCAGCCCTGACGGTACGAGCTAGTGCAACCGATGTGGAAGATACCAATCCATCTGGTGTAATCACAATTGAATCGCAGCCAACCAAAGGGCAAACTGCCGTTGATTTAAATAACGGCACCATAACATATACCCCAAATGCTAATGAGACAGGTGATGATAGTTTCACTTATTCAATCCTTGATAGTGAAGGTGGAAAGTCCAACATCGCGACCATTTCCGTCAACATCGGCGCGATTAATGACCGACCTGTGGCATCAAATGACTCTGGCTCAACCAATGAAGATACTGTTACAACCATAAATATCTTAGCTAATGACTCAGATGTAGAAGATCAAGGTTTTGATGGTTCAGATATTACTCTAGAAGACAAAGGAGATGGTGTTGGTAATTATAATTTAGCAACGGTAACTGTGGGTACCGATGGTCTACTGACTATCACACCAAAACAAGATCAAAATGGTGAGCTTACATTCACGTATACTATTGTTGATAGTGAAGGGTTGAGATCAGATCCTGCAACTGTAACTGTCACAATTAATGCAGTAAATGATGCGCCTGTGGCGGTCGATAATCCGGTTCAGCAAATCCAAGAAGATGGCAATATAGAGATCAATATACTTGGAAATGACACAGATGTAGACAGTCAGCTGGACGTTACAAGTGTTGCAATCGTTAGTCAACCTCAAGGCGGTACGGTGCAAGTGCAAACGACGGGGCGAGTAGTGTACACACCGAATGCTAACTTCTTCGGTAATGATAGCTTTACTTATACCGTGAATGATGCAGAGGGCCTGACATCCAATACTGCGACGGTTAATATCACAGTAACATCAGTTAATGACAGTCCGGTAATTTCTGGAACGCCGCCCACATCAGTGAATGAAGACAACACATATAGTTTTACGCCTAGTGCCTCCGATGTTGATGGCGACAGCTTGACATTCAGTGTTGCCAATTTACCGAGTTGGGCAAGCTTTAATAGCACATCAGGCACAATCTCAGGTACGCCGACAGAAGGGCAAGACGGCACTTATAGTGGTATTGTGATTAGCGTGTCTGATGGCCAAGCCGAATCTTCACTGACGGCATTCAGTATCATTGTAAATGCAGTGAATGATGCACCAACTATCTCGGGCACACCGAGTACATCAGTAAAACAAGACGAAGGATATAGCTTTACGCCTTCAGCGACGGACGTGGATTCTCAAACGCTGAGTTTCTCCATCACAAACCAGCCTCTATGGGCAAGTTTTGATACTGCTAGTGGTCAACTCTCTGGTACGCCATCTAGAGAGAGTGTAGGCAGTTATAACAATATTGTTATTAGTGTCAGTGATGGTTCTTTGAGTGCAAGTCTACCTGCCTTTAGTATCAATGTTGAGGCAGTCAATGCGGCACCCATTGCCAATAATATGCAAAGAAGCGTTGCCGAAGATGGAACAACGAGTTTCCTAGCGGACGTTAGTGACCAAGATGGAGATACATTAACAGTAGAACTGGTTTCACAGCCACAAAACGGTGTAGTTGGAGTTCAAGGAAATGTGTTTAGTTATACTCCATTACCAAACTTTAACGGCTCAGATACGTTTACCTACAGAGCATCTGACGGTGAGTTGACATCTGCCGTGGCGTCGGTTTCTATGTCTGTAACATCTGTGAATGACGCACCAATTGCTATAGACGATAACTTTAGCTTTGACCCTGTAGCGTCAAATCAATATGTGTTACCCGTTTTAGAAAATGATATCGATCCAGATGGCAGCGCACTAACTATCGTGGGTGCTAAAGCCTCAATCGGCAATGTGTTTGTTTCTAATGATACGCTGATGTATCAAGCCGTGCCAAACTCACAAGTACCAATCGTCATTACTTACTTGGTGGAAGATAGCAGTAAAGCGCGGGCAAGAGCGACGGCCAATGTGACCATAAGTAGTTCGGGTACTGGAAATACTCCTGAAATCACCGCACCTAATGATTTAACAGTTAATGCAACAGGCTTGTATACAAAAGTGAACCTTGGAACGGCTGTTGCGACAGACAGTGCAGGAAATGCCTTGCCAGTTTCTTTGGTTGGGGGTGCTCCGATTTTTGCACCTGGCAAACATATAGTTTACTGGCAGACTATTGATAGCCAAGGTCAAGTGGCGACTGCCAGCCAAAACTTAACTGTAAACCCACTTGTATCATTGCAAAAAGATAGCAGAGTTGCAGAAGATAGAAGTCATTCAATAGCGGTATATCTGAATGGTCCTGCACCGAGTTACCCTGTCACTATTCCTTATACGGTATCGGGCACTGCTGATAGCTCAGATCATGATTTGCGCTCAGCAGAGGTGGTTATTAACTCTGGCACCAGCACCAGTATTAATTTCAATATTTTTGCCGATGGGGTAGCCGAAGGCGATGAAACAATCATTGTAAGTCTTGATGATTCAGTAAACAAAGGGGCTAAATCGACATCAGTAGTGACGATTGTTGAGCAAAATGTCGCCCCTAGCCTTACTACATTGGTATCGCAGAGTGGCGAAGAACGTAGTTTAGTTACAACATCTGGCGGTTCAGTCACAATCACAGCGACAGCTTCAGATCCAAATCCAAATGATCAAGTGAGCGTATCTTGGATCCCAGACTCACCGATAACAGATATCTCGAGTGACCCATTTGTGTTTGAGTTTGACCCTACCAATATCTCTGCTGGTATCTATAAAGTGAAAGTGACAGCAGAAGATAATGCTACGCCAAGTTTATCTACTTCTCGAAATATCATTATTGAGGTTGTCTCTACCTTGGCTGAGTTAACTGGGGATGACAGTGATGGCGATTTAATTCCCGATGATCAAGAAGGTTATGCTGATGAGGATGACGATGGGATCCCTGATTTTCTGGATGCCATTACCGAGTGTAATGTTATTCAAGAACAAGCCTTGGAGTCGACTCAGTTCTTAGTTGAGGGAGATCCCGGAGTTTGTCTACGTAAAGGCGCGACAGTGCCACAAAATAACACAGGTGGTTTGCAGCTGTTAGAGGAGGAGTTACCTTCTGATCCGACAGCTAATAACGCTGGTGGGATCTTTGATTTCATTGCAACGGGTTTACCACAGCCAGGTGATGTATACAGCATTGTGCTACCACAACGTCAGCCAATCCCGCTAAATGCGGTATATCGAAAGCTGATTGGCGGTCAGTGGCAAGACTTTGTGTTAGGCGACGGTAATGAACTACTTTCAACAGAGGGAGAACCAGGTTTTTGTCCGCCCCCTGGCAGCAATGAGTGGGTTGCTGGGCTAAATGAAGGAGATTGGTGTGTGCAGCTTCGAATAGCCGACGGTGGTCCCAATGATGATGATGGTCTAGCAAATGGTAGCATTGTTGACCCAGGTGGTATTGCAGTTCCAATTAGTGATAATACGCAGCCAATTGCCAATACTGACTCTGCTTCTATTTACTCGGGTCAAACACTCTTAATTGACGTGCTAGAAAATGACACCGATGCTGATAGCGACACACTCTCTATTACTAGCGCATCTGTCGATTTTGGTGATGTTACAATAGAAGATAACAAACTTCGCTATACCCCACCTGCCACGTTCATTGGCAACGCAACTATTCAATACGGTATCACCGACGGCAAGGGAGGCTCTAGCAGTAGCAATGCAACAGTGATAATTATTGCAAACCAGCCACCTCAAGCCGCGAATGACACGGCGACATCATATGGTACACAAATTACGATAGATGTATTAGCAAACGACGCTGATCCCGAAGGAGGAGTATTAAGTCTTGTCTCTGCCACTGCGAGTCAAGGTACGGTTGCAATAAATATTGATGGTACTTTGAGCTATACACCAAAATCTGCCTTTGAAGGTGTAGATACCATACTCTACACGGTAAGAGATGAGCTAGGAGCTTTAGCTGAAGGACAAGTTCGTGTTACTGTATCGATCAAAGAGGTAACATCCGTTAAAAATACGTCTTCAGGGACGATGGGAGGTATGTTGGTACTGTTAATTAGTGCATTAGTGATCCGCCGCAGGAAATCATTATTACCAGCCTTTGCGTTGATCAGTAGTACATGTGTGTTAAGTACTCAAGTGCAAGCGGGTAGTTGGAACATTGAAGCGTCAGTTGGACAATCAACTGCGGATAGTGAATTAACTAGCCCAGATCTGAGCCTCATCAGTTTAGATGATACAAGTAGCAGCTGGTCTATTGGGGCATTCTATGAGTTGCTCCCTAACTGGCATGTTGGCCTGCGTTATGTTGATCTCGGTCAGGGAAGCGTGGAGTTTGAAGGCTTAAGTGGCAACCCAGAACAAAGTCAAAATCTAATTTCGCGTGTTGCACCGGTATTACCAGAGGGACCAGCGCTGCAATTCAATTACACAAAAACCTTTGCAGATAAGTTTGTTGGAAAAATGTTTTTAGGTGCATTTAACTGGGACTACAAAATCAACAGTGTGAGAGAAGAGCGTTTTTCAACACGTTTTGAAGACAGTGGTACAAGTGGTTACTTGGGTGGAGGGGTACATTATCAATTTTCGGATGAGTTAACGCTTGGTGTTGATTATAGTCATTACTTTATTTCAGCAAACGATGTTCAAGATGTAGCGATTAGCGTGAGTTATCAGTTTTAGCGCTACTATAGATTGCCGTTTAGCGATTCGATTTTTATTGAACTGCTAAACGACCAATCTAAACAGCTATTACCAATAGGTTTAATTACGTAACCTATTTTTAGGCGAGAAAATCTTGCCAATTAACCTGAGGTTTGGATAAGGAATGTCTCAACTCATTGTTGCTAAAGCAAAATTTAGTTTTTTCCTTGTCCATAGGGAAAACACCGCTCCCGCGTTCTGCTCTTGCTAAGGTACCTACATCCTGTAGGCAAGGCGAATTCACTTCCAATAGCTGGCTATTGGAAGTGAATTAAACGCAGTTAGCATCAGACTTACCCCTTCAAATTGAGCAAGTATTTAGGCTAATTGGTATAAATATACAGCTTGTAATTTCAAGTTTAGGTTAGTCAAGTAAGATAGTTAACTCTTCAGATCCCTTTTCTTGAATGGCATGTATTGAGCTGCCAGATTTAAATTGGTTATCGACTGTGCCTTCTTTTAAGCGTGATAGGGTAATGTGTGACTTACAAGGTTTTTTCTTGTTCAAACTATCTTTATGTAGTCCTTCGATACTTCCAAGTAAAATAGTGTAGCTGCCGTCATTATCATCCAACTCTACATAGTGATTGATTGATGAAGGATCACCTGTATTGGAAGTGCAACTCACGTTAAAAGATAGGGTGAGGGCAGTGTCTGGCTCATTGGCTGGCTTCCACTCAACAACTATCCGGCTATCTTTGCGATATGTAGCAGCGACCGGTGAATATAACAACACCTCTTCCGGTAGGACTACTGTAGATGTTAGTGTTTTATTTTCTTTGCTTCTTATTAATTCAAGTTTAAATTCAGTATTTTTAGCTGGTTGGCTAAAGTATCCTTGGTAGTCGATATCTAAAATATCTTCATCCATTTCTAACACTTTTACTTCATTACCAACGGTGGCTTGCACTTTGTCGCTGGGGCTAAGAATAATATTTGCGCCTATACTACTGTTTTTATTAAACTCAGTAACGACTCGCGCGCGATTACCATCTGCGGTAAGACGAATTTCAGCCCAAATTTTTTCGGTCGCGACAATATCTGAAGTAGTGGACTCACTAGAGCAGCCACTGGTTCCCAAAATAAACAGTAAACTTGTTAACCCATAAATGTATTTCATTTCATCTCCTTTGATTGTCAGAATACGTATTCAGTATACATGCTGTAAATAGTTTCTAAAATAGTACACAATAGCAAAAGACATTTTTTTACATTTTTTACAGTATCCACTTGTTAATGAGCCGTTTTTTTGAAGCTGAAACTCTGGTGAAAATACTACTTGTGAATATTGCAATCAATGAGGTGTCTATGCTACGTGCGCAATGCAAAAAGTGACGAACAAGAAACATCTAATACCATATATGGACTC
>NZ_RCSQ01000011.1:0-24386 GCF_004103255.1 Pseudoalteromonas sp. PS5 | reverse complement strand
TATTAAGTCAATTGGTATTATTCAATCTCTTCGGTAACGATGGAGAGAATATCATCCGCATATGCTCTACTAGCGAGCGCCATATCATATAAATAGTTGGTTGGTGTGGCAGGTCTAATCGCTTTTAGTATACGCTCGGCTTCTTTCCAATCGTTCCGCTCAATTTCAAACGCCAAACGCAAAGCGCCCCCCAGCAACCCCTGATAGCTCAGCAGTGCACTTGAGAGTGAATCATCAAGTGAAAACTCAGATGCAATAACAGCAAGCTCGACATCGAGGATAACATCCAAAATAGACATCAATCCCAATAAGTAGCCCGTTTCAGCCATTTCTTCACCACCAGGCATGAGAAAGGTCTCTACAAATTTAGCACGTACTAAGCCCATTCTAGTAAGCTCACTTGGCTTATCAGAACCAAGTTCACTCAGCGCAAGAACTTTAACAAACTGTCTTATTGCATCTTCACCGAGATATACAACCGCTTGAGAAATTGACTTAATTTCTAATCTTTCTTCTCCAGCTCTGGCATTGGCAAGCTTCAATAATCTGGCTGTTAAGCTAAGATCTTTACTCACCCGAGATTGTATTTCTTTGAAACAAAGTGATTTTTTGGCTGTCGCCTGTAGCAGCTGGAATACCACCATTTTTGATGGTTCAACATTACCGTGATTGAGCATTTCCGGTTTAGCGAAAAAGAAGCCTTGAAAATAGTCAGCGCCTGAGGTTTTGATAAGCTCAAATTCGTCTTTTGTTTCGATCCGCTCAACGATGACTTTTATATCAGGAAACTGTCGCTTCAGCCGCTTCACAGCCATATTTGTTTTTATGATCGGCTGCTCAACTTCCACTTTGACAAACTCTACTAACGGTAATAACGGCTCCCACTTAGCATCACCATCATAATCATCCAGAGCAAAGCGGTAGCCTTTTTGCGTGAGTTTAGTCACAGTATTCACTAAAGAAGGAATATCTTTCGAACGCTCCACTATCTCAATCACAATTTTTTGTGGAGAAAGTAGTTTTGGCAACTCTTGTAATAGTGATTCATCGGAGAGATTAATAAAGGCTAACTGCCCTGCGGCTAATCGGTCTACCCCGATAAACATAAGCGAGTTAAAGAACATTCGGCCGGTTGCTTGACCATCGCTCACCCCAACAGGAAACGCGTTATTGTCTGAGTCACGATAAAGCAGCTCATAGGCAAAAACTTCCTGATCAGGCCGCAAAATAGCCTGCCTAGCAATATACTGTACTGCTGATTTGCGAATTTCAGTCACCGGACCACTCATTAACATTCGTATCCTTTAGAAGCCAAAAGGAAACCACGTATCTGGAAGCGTATAATATGGTTACGCCTTGGGCAATAAAAAGTTTCTATATTTTACAACACTTATAACCAAAAGTTACCACCTATTCATTTTAAGTGTGGTTTTACAGCAGCTTGATTGCAATATAGATAAAACAGATAGTACTTGACCTGAACTTGGAGCAGGAAATGAGTTATACCAAGTCTAGGTTACTTATTAAAAGCTTCAGCGCTCCCTTGTCTTTATTTGAGCAGTTAAGCTAAGATGGGACTATGAAGCAAATTTTAATTCTTTGGTTCTTTACTTTCACAAGCTTTGTTAAAGCTGACCTCACCCCCTACTTAAAATATAGTTTAAGTGGTTCGGGTAGCTTTTATCCCTACTTTACTCATAACCCCGAAAAACCTGGTATATTTCCAGAAACAGTCGAAGCAATATTGAGCCATGCAGAGATCCGGGGGGAAAACCTACTACTTCCAGCTAAGCGTACTAACGCATATTTGGAACAGCAGCAGATTGACTTTGATATTATTAGCCCAGACTGGCTAAATGATGAACAGAAAAAAGACCCTCGATATATCTACTCGGAGCCGATACTTAGCATTAGAGAATATATTGTGACTCGTCCATCGCACCCTCCCGCTTTAACGCTTACAGGAAAAAAGGTTGGGACTGTTCGAGGCTACTATTACCACGACGATAACCAGTTTCATCGAGTGGACTTTGCCTCTGAAAGAGAATTGTTATTAGCGTTAAAATTGAAACGTATTGACTACATTATTATCGGTGACTTACCTGCTCAATATTGGTCAGAGCAGCTTGGTGTTGCTTTTATCTTTAATCAATTACACTCCGAAGGCATGCTGGCATTTCGCTTACTTGCTAAACATAAAAAGCTACTCAAGCCTCTCAATCAAGCGATTGCAGCCTTAAAGCAAGCGGGAGAATTCGAAAGAATTGAGCGACAATACACCAGCACACTCCCACTCAACAAAAACACGCCAGTTAATCACGCATTAGCAAATTGATGTAAAGCAAGCTTTGCACAATACCAATTAGCCTTAATACTTGCTCAATTTGAAGGAGTAATACCAATTTGACTTAATACTTGTTCAATTTGAAGGAGTAAATCTGACGCTAACAGCGTTAAAAATTCTCATTTAGAACAACTAAGTAGCAACATTTTTGCCTTGCCTACACGGGTGTATGTACCTTGGCGATAGCAGGACGCGGTAGCGGGGTTATCGACAAGGTTTTCTCGCCTCCAAAAAAGACCAATTAATTAAGAGAATTGGTATAAATTGCCCTTTTCTAGCTGAGTATCAAGTGCGTTTCTTGCTATAATCACCGCTTTATAGCTTGGGAAGTTATTATGACAATCGCTGCCGCGCTAGCTGAGCGCAGTAACAATCAATGTGAATTATGCACATCAACTACAAACCTTGACGTCTACGAGGTACCACCAGTCAACGAAGCGCATTCAGATAAATGCGTGTACCTTTGTCAGCTTTGTAAAGACCAAGTTGAAGGTCAACAAGACTTAAACGCTAACCATTGGCACTGTTTAAATGACAGCATGTGGAGTCAAGTACCTGCGGTACAAGTCGTGGCTTATCGTATGCTTAACCGTTTAGCTACTGAGAATGGCTGGGCGCAAGATGCGTTAGATATGCTTTATCTAGAAGATGATACCCAAGCATGGGCTGAACAAGTACTTGCGGAAGATGACGATATTGTGCACCTTGACAGCAATGGCGTGAAGTTAAATGCCGGAGATACCGTTACCTTGATCAAAGACCTAGACGTAAAAGGCAGTAGTTTAGTGGCTAAACGTGGTACTGCGGTGCGAAATATCCGCCTGTCACCTTCCAACTCCGAACATATTGAAGGAAGAGTTGAAGGTCAGAACATTGTAATCTTGACAAAATTTGTTAAAAAGTAACCCTATTCTTGTTACCTTGAGTGTGGATAAAGAGCAAGAAAAGCTTTGCATTATCCAGCACTCAGGTGACTTACAACCCTACTCTTCAACTAGCTGAATACTGCGATAAAATGCCCCTTCTTCTTCAGCAAGCAAAGTGACAAGTTCAGGCAGCACCGCATCCATCGTCTTTTTTAACGTCCAAGGTGGATTAATCACTAACATGCCCGATGCCGTCATTCCTCTTTCTTGGGTATCTGCACGGGTCGCGAGCTCGAATAACTGGATATTACGAATACCAGAGTCGATGAGCTGTGACTCCATGGCGTCAATGCGCGCTCGGTCTACAACCGGATACCAAATCATATACACACCAGAGTCAAACTTTTTGTATGCTTTAATGATGCTTTGCACAGCAACGTCATAATCCGACTTTATCTCGTAGGGCGGATCCATTAATACACAAGCACGTCTGGATGCCGGTGGCACTAGGCCCAGCAACCCTTTAAAACCATCACTACCAGTTACTCGTAATGACTTTTTATGCGCAGTATTTTGCTGCAATAGTTCAAGATCTCTCGGATGTAGCTCAAAAAACCATCCTTTATCTTGGCGGCGTAAGTAATGCTCAGCAACTTTTGGCGAACCTGGATAATGACTCAGTCGCTCTCCTTCATTAAACGATTTAATCAAACAAATATAGTCGCTAATAGCTGTCACAGCGCCTGAGTATTGCCACAATTTTGCGATCCCTTGCAAATACTCTTGAGTTTTTTGTGCATCATCGCTTGCAAGTTCAAAAAAGCCTGCGCCTGAATGTGTATCAACATAGTCAAAAGGCTTCTCTTTTTTGACCATATATGACAATACTTCCGCCAATACTAAATGTTTTATTACATCGGCAGGGTTACCTGCATGAAAAGAGTGTCTGTAACTGAGCATAAACCTGCCTTGCTAAAAGTAGCTTGCTAATTGAAACGGATTAAGTTTGAGCAGTTATTCATCTATTTTTAACTTTAATCTGAATCACTTATGAACAAAATATTCGAATACCGCTATTATCGCTTAAAAGTTGAGAAAAATCAGCAGAAAGTCGCGTAAACACTAGCATCCTCGGCCGCTTTGTTTTACATTTGCATGACAAATCACAGTCATATGAGCGCATTTATGAATAACCAAGATCTCCAAAAACTCGACCAGTTGATTGACCAACTTTTGAGCCAAAATAATCAGTTAAAATTGGAAGTTTCGGCACTGAAAGAACAAAATCAAAAACTCATCGATGAAAATGAAACATTACAGCTCGAAATGCTAGAAAGTGAAGAAAAGCAAAAAGAATTTAGCTCTTCTTTATCGGGCTTACTAGATAAGTTGCAGACCCAACAGGCGAGCTAATGTCTGAGCAAAATAACCAAGTAACAGTCACGTTGCTTGGCAAGTCGCATCAATTCGCGTGCGCACCAGATCAAGAGCAAGCGCTACATAATGCCGTAGCGCTACTTGATAGGCGTGTTGAAGAAATGCGTAAACGTTCAACCGTTCGTAATGACCATAGTGCACTGCTGCTTGCCGCTTTGCACTTATGCCACGATTTACAAGCACTAGAATTGAAACAGCAGCAAGATGCTGATTTTGTCTCCTCTCTCCTTGATAAGCTCACACCAACATCTGGCGATACAAAGTGATAAACATCTGTAAACCGCTGCTATACCACATCACTTTACTTATGAGTCTAGTGTTATCGGTAATAAGCTTTCGCAGCAGCGCGAGCAATGCAATTTCGCTTCATCAGCTAAATGATTCGGTTTACTTTATTCAAGGAAAAAACCAGCCACTGATCCCCAATCAGGCTTTAGTGGTTGGCCAGCGCTGTGCGCTACTCGCTTCCATCCATGGTGATCTGGTCGCAACAGAAGCGCTTATTTCAATACTAAAAAGTCGATTCAGCGTCCCTCTTTGCTATGCGGTTTCACTACATTCAGATATAAAGCAAGATACTAGCATCGCGTTACTACAGCATGCTTTTCCAAAACTGGTATGGTTAAGCCCAACAAAGACTTCAAGCGATAAGCTACAGCAGGCTTTCGCTGCACAATTAGCGCTGTTTGAACAAAGTATTGACCTGAGTAAGACCAGAGTTTCCACTCTAGATAAAGACCAGCAGGGTGCTTGGCAAGAAAAGCTGACGATTGCCAAACAAAGAGTGGCAAGCTGGTCAGAACGCATAACTCACTTTCGTTCAAGTGAGACTCTTGATACCCACATCACCTCTTTGAATTTAGGCGAAGTAGAAGTTAACATTGCAAATTTTACAGGATTCACAGGCTCAGATCTCACCATCTATCTTCCTCATTCGCAGGGGCTAATTGGTGGCTACAATGTCGATTTAGTCCCCTTAGTACATAGAAAGCATTGGCAACAGTGGCAACAGGCACTCCAGACTCTACGCTCCAGACCACTAAGCTGGGTGTTACCTGCAACAGGAAAGCCATATAAACCTAATATGCTCTCTATCCCGGACAAATTTTTCACCTTACTAAATCAGACCAAAGAACAGCAAGTTATTGAAAAAATAACCACTTTGTACTCAAATAAGCAGCAACAACAACGTGCAATATCACAATGGCAGCATATTCAACAACAAACTGACTTTGAATAATACTTAGCCTCTCGGTATAGTTAAAGGATGAACAGAGTCTTAATAACGCTATATGCTGTTGTGCTGATGGTCACACTCAGCGGGTGTAAAAGTAGCAGCAGTGTACAAGTAAGCAGGCAAGCCATTTTGTCCGCGCTTACCCAAGTGCCCGTAGTGCCTACAAAACAACCAGAAGCGTCCCCGGAGCCTAAAGTAATTACACCCAAAAAGAACATAAGCTCCACTCATGAGGATGATTTGTGGCAATATGTTCGTCATCGGCTTAGCTTTAATACTGCTTCTCATCCTCGGCTGGATAAACGTATAAAATGGTATTTATCACAACCTAATTATCTTCAGGTCGTTAATCAGCGGGCGGTTCCATACTTCTATCACGTAGTCAATAAAGTAGAAAGTAAAGGGCTGCCAATGGAAATCGCTTTGCTGCCATTTGTTGAAAGTGACTTTAGGCCTAGAGCCAAATCTACCCAAAATGCAGTCGGAGTTTGGCAGCTAGTTGATGCCACAGCCTATCATTTTGGGATTAAAAAAGACAAATGGTATGACGGACGACAAGACGTTTTAGCCTCAACCGACGTAGCCTTGGAGTACCTTTTATATTTACACCAACGTTTTAATGGTGACTGGCTACACGCACTTGCGGCATATAATAGTGGTGAGGGACGAGTCAAAAAAGCCATTGCGAAAAATAAAAAAGCAGGGAAACCAACACACTTTTGGCATCTGAAATTACCAAAAGAAACTGCTGAGTATGTGCCTAAGTTGCTCGCACTCAGCCATTTATTAAAAACCGCGCCTTCAGATTTTACTATTCCCAGTTTACCAAATCACGCCACAACATCCGTACTAGATATCGGCCAACAGTTTGATATTGGGCAACTCGCTAAGCTAAGTGGAATAGATAAGCGCGAAATATACGCGTTAAATCAAGGCTTTTTAAAGCACCGAAGCTCACCAAGTGGGCCACATGTCGTGCTATTACCACTGCCCCAAAAAACATTATTACAAAGCGCATTTTTTAGAGACAACTTTAGTCACGGCTACACCGTCAAAGCTAATGACACCCTATATCGTATCGCACTTAATGCGGGCATGAGTGTGACAGCGCTAAAGGCGCTTAACAATAAAACCTCTAACTTAATCCGTGTGGGAGAAACATTACGGATATCCAAAAACACAGCCCAACAACAGTGGCTCATTGACCATGAAATAAGTCCCTATATAAAGGAAATTGAAGCTAAGCCGTTACCTCAACGTGCGCATCACCATACTGTCAAAACGGGAGAATCGTTATGGACGATAAGCCGTCGATACAATGTTGCGGTAAAAGACTTACTCAATTGGAATTCACTTACTGCACAAACACTGATTAAACCAGGGAAAGTATTGACCTTACTACTGCCAGCGGTAGATATGCAGCAGCATCAACAAGAACCGCTTCCCCCCGCCCCCGTCAATAGGGTAAAAGTCATCCAGTCGTTACTTCGCCATGGGAAACCTTTGGCAAATGAAGAGCCGAATTAATCTCGAGAAACTTGCGTCCCAGAATGCCACTCACGTAAACTACTACCTTTACCGGTTGATGCAGCAAACATCACCTAGGACTAATTATTTAAGGTTTACTTATGCAAATTGCAAAGAACACAGTGGTAGAGTTTCACTACACACTTCATGAAGGTGATAACCAAATCGAGTCTAGCAAAAATGGCGATCCGCTAAACTATCTTCACGGCACTGAAGGCATGCTACCAGGGCTTGAAAGTGAACTTGAAGGCAAAACAGGTGGTGATAGCTTTACAGTAACCTTAACTCCAGAGCAAGCCTATGGGGAGTACCAAGAAGGCTTAGTGCAACGTATCCCTATCAAACACCTACAAGGTCTTGGTGATAGCAAAGTGTGGAAACCAGGCATGACAGCTATCGTTGATTCAAATCAGGGACGTCATCAAGTAAAAATCGTAAAAGTCGGTCGTTTTAATGCAGATTGTGATTTAAACCACCCATTTGCCGGTAAAACACTAACATTTGCTGTTGAAGTCATCTCTGTACGTGAAGCCACAGCGGAAGAAATTTCCCATGGTCACGTGCATGCAGAAGGTGGTTGCGGACATTAAGTTATGAAAAAAGTTGCCATCGTTACCGGTGGCAGCTTTGGCATTGGCCAAGCCATTGTCAACAAGCTGCTATCGCAACATTACACAGTTTATAATCTAGATATAGTACCTTGCGAGCAGGGTATTTTTCGTCACTGTGATGTTAGTAAAGTCGCTGATGTAAAGGGTGTCATTTCTGAAATTGTGACAGAATTAGGACATATTGATGCGCTGGTTTCAAACGCCGGAAAACACCTAAGCGCAACGATTGAAGACACCGATGAAGCGACATTTGACGCTTTATTCGCGCTAAATGTAAAAGGTGCTTACGCTGCTATTCAAGCCGTATTACCCAGTATGAAGGCACAAAAAGCCGGAAGTATCGTGTTAATTTCGTCGGATCAAGCGCTGGTTGGTAAGCCTAACTCTTTTGCTTATAACCTGAGTAAGTGTGCTCTCGCTTCTATGGCTAAAACCACGGCGTTGGATTACGCTAAATTTAATATCCGCGCTAATGCGGTATGTCCAGGTACAATTGAAACGCCGCTATTCCACCATGCCATTGACAATTACTGTCAACGAAGTGGCGCCGACAAATCACAGATAGTCGCTGAGGAAGCAAAATTACAACCGCTAGAGCGCTTGGGACAACCTCAGGAAGTTGCGGCACTTGTGGCTTTTTTACTCAGTGAAGACGCCAGCTTTATTACCGGCAGCTTACAAAGTATTGATGGCGGTTATACCGCACAGTAGCAAGCAGAGAGCCTACAATGAGCCTACCGATTATTGATACCCACCTACACTTTTTTGATTTGGCACAGGGTCAATACTCTTGGCTCAAGCACAATCCACCAGCTTGGCCGAACTTAGCGCAGATCAGGCAAAATCACCACCTCGCAAGCATTCCTGCTCATGATCGATTTACTTTGGCTGGGCTGGTGCATATTGAAGCCGGTTTTGATAATCAAAACCCTATCAACGAGCTGCATTGGTTAGCACAAACTCTCACAGGGTTTTCATTTAAAGCTGTTGGCTACGCACCGATTGATGCACCGCCAGAACAGTTTAGTGCAGCCATTACTCGCCTAGTAACACCGACGCTTGTTGCAGTAAGAGATATTACAGAAGGCGCAGATAGTCGCCGTTTGCATACGCCTTGGCTGCAAGAAAATCTAATCTACCTTGCATCATTGGGCTTGCATTTTGAAGCGCAGTTAGCTTTCTCACAGTGCGACACAATAGAATTATTACTGACACTAGCACAGCGCCACCCTAGCCTAAAAATCGTGTTTAATCATGCAGGGTTTATAGAACAAACACAACCATGTACGGCTGTCTTACAGCGGATCAGTACCTTAAAGAATGTCATGATTAAGTGCTCCGGCCATGAGATGCTTCAAAGCCCGATGGCACTGGACAAATGGCTAGGTCACCTCATTGACCATGCTGGTGAAGATAGCTTAATGTTAGGCTCAAATTATCCGGTCTCATTGATGCAAAAGCACTACTGGCAAGTTTGGCAAGACTATTTTAATGTTATCGGACTCTCATCCACTTGGCACAAGCTGAGTCGAGAAAACGCCAGTAAGTGTTATCACTTAAGAACGGATCTGGACTAGATCATAAGCAACCAACTCAGGGACTATACGCTGTAGTTTTTCTTCCGTTTTATCCAACGAGTTTAAGCACTCACAATACTCTTCGGCCTTTTCCTCTAACTGATGGGCTTTTTTCTGTAGTGACTTGTCTATCTCTTTTGAGATGATCTCCATACGCTGCCCCATATCATTAATCCTATCTTCAATATTGCCTTCTCGAGACTTAAACGCATCACCTAAAGAGACGAGGATCGACCCTAACGAGCCATGCACAGCAGAATGAATTTTTTGGCTAATTTCCTTAGTAAAAAAATCATCAATTTTTGACAATGATTGTGGTGCGATAAAAAAGAAGTCATCACCGCGTTTGAACTTGTCCATGAGGGCACGTTCGACATATTGCAGCTGAGTTTTGAGTACCTCGGGCTCTTTATCTGACATACCTTCGACAACCTGCTCAATGGCACTTAACCCTAAATTGACCCCATCCGTAGCTAAGTTAACTAACTCTGGTACCGTATCTCGGATACCTAGCGAGTATTCACGAACGACAGCCTCGCCTTGTTGGTCAAGCTCAATCCAGCGTCCAAGAATAAAAAGCTGGCTATCGTTGTTGATTTGAATACGCGTTTGTCCGTCGTCAACAATTCGGATTTCATTATCCGTAATAATAAGACCATGTCCAAGCTCAACGTCACATTTGCTTTTTGCCTGTACCGAAGTGGTCAATACTGCACAAGACACGGCTATCGCACTGATTAATCGATTCACATGGCCTCCTGTGTAGTATATAAGAAATAAAATACTTCGAGAGAGTAGCAAAATATCAAACATTCCCAAAGCCATTTTAGATAGATGAAAACTGCGTGCAGGTCAAAAAAGTAATGTAGAGTGAAATCTATAAACGATAAGTTAGTTATCTGCCTACCACGCTAAGAACTGACTACGGGGTAGGCCAAAAAGCGACAGTAACGTGCTTACTGATAGTAGCGCACTAATCGAACAAAGGCATCCGATGTTTTATTGGTTGGATTATTCTTACCATCCGCAAACTGATATGCCCACGCAAATGTTGGCTGACTCGCTTGCGTCGTTGCAGACCAATAGTTGTTACTTTTTGTCGTAGGAAATATTGTGGCATTGACAGCAGGCGCAACACATTGATGTAGTACAATACTCGCCAGTTCCTTGATATTTGGCACATGCCAATCGCTAAAATCTGCAAAGCTGTCTTGGCTGGCTGCTATTAATGCTTGCTGCCATGTTAGCTGCTGGCTATCCCCTTCACAGTTTTGTGAAGTGCTATTGTAACTTTGTCCAAAATTACAACGCTGCCACATTAGTCCAGTTTGACTATCGAGTATCGTGCCATTCGCATTTACCGTATAACGGCTTGTATCCGTCACTGTACCAACACACGTTTGGGCGTAGCCTACAGTTGAAAATAATATCGTGAGTAGCATCGAAATCACATGCTTCATAGTGCTCTCCTTATGGGTTTCTAACCAATCTCACAAATGCCTTACTCGACTTCTCAACAGCAAAATCGTTACCAGTATCCATGTCTATCACATAAGCACGTCGAAGCGCTGTTCCTGTGCCATCTAAACTTGATTGCGTCGTCCAATAGTAGCGGTGCCCAAGTAGTGCAGAGGCAGGCAAATTGGGAAATAGTGATTGATCAATAACCGCCGAGTTTGCATAGCTAAAATCCAACAAACCAAGCAGCTCCATGTACGTTGGTAAACGCCAATTATTACCTCCACAATAGCTTTGCTCTCCAGTGGCAGGGTTATTAACTTCATCAATTAGCGCTTGAATTCCACAGTGGTTATCTTGCGGGCAGCTGGTATTCGCCGTTGATTGCACACTGCCTTCCGCAAATGTGCCATCTACAGATAACGCCCAGGTATAACTATTTTGTGCGTTGCGTGTAGAGGTATTCGGTAACGTCCCAGCACTGGCCTCTTTTACTTCCCAGATAAGTCCTGACACATTGTCTCTAATACAGGCAAAGTCAGTCGCATCATCAGGTAACTCATCAGCAAACTGGTTCAGCTTGGTAAAATCAAATCCGGCGTTACCTCGACCTTCTTTCGCTACTTGCGTTGCAAAATAGTCTCGCCCACGTAAGGCGTCTTGACCACTAAAGCTATCGCTGTTGCAGGCAATTGCAGTATTGTTGTCGTAGCAAGCAAGTTGACCACTATCATTGAGTTTACCCAGTGGTTTTTTCTCAATATCAACGACCACATTATCGGTCGCAGTGCGGTTTTGCGAGTCTGTTACTGTAAGCTCAAATTCAGCTTTTGATAACACATTTTTATCTGGGGCAATAAAACTGGTCACACAATCATTTGGTGCAGTTAACGAGACAGTGGTGGTGGCTGGTATTTGCCTCCAACTACACTGCTTTTGACCAGACACTGTATCGCTTTTAGAGCCATCTAGCGTCACCGTATCAAATGCTTGTACCTGCTGATCACTTCCTGCATTCGCGACCACGACTGGGGTATTAGCTAATAATCCCACTGGAAACTGATTACTCGCCTGCCCCCCTTCATCATCTGTGACGGTCAATTGCCACACTGATGTTTGTGCCATATCTAATAAAGGATGGATAAATGATAATGTTGCGCTGTTCAGACTTGATGGTTGTATGGTGCTGGGACCACTTAGCTGTTGCCATTGATAGGCGACAATCTGACCGTTTTCATCTGGATCGGAAGATCCCTCGCCGCTAAGAGTGATGGTATCTTGATATGTTGCAGGTAGTGTCTCAGGCGCTGTTTGCGTAATATTGACCAGTGGTAGTTGGTTATTAGACTTAACAGAAACCATCACCTGATCGCTGGCAAGACTGCCATCTGGCGCAACATAATCCACTTGGATTAATAAATCGACATTAGCCTTAACATCTGGCGCAACGAAGCTTGCTTGTTGATCTGTGATGGGAAACTCACTCACTGTCGCACCAGACACAACTTGCCAGTTAAACGTTCCACCCGCAGGAGATCCTGTAGCATTCAAAGTAACGTCGGTCTTTTCAGTTACTTCTTGATCCATTCCAGCGTTTACCGAAGCGCTCACTTGTGTAGGCTCACTACCACCAGAGCCTCCGCCACAGCCGCTAAGTAGCAACGCTAATAAACACCAACTTCCCCTAAACGCTGTCATATAATCCCTATTTAAGTTACAAGTAACTCTCTTGATGTATGCGAACAAACAACTTGGTGCCCACTTTGCTGTAATCTACTTTATACTCACGGCCATCTAACGCTTGAATAAATAGCAAGCGCTTCACTTCCCCAAACACATCAACGCTTGCAACATGGACAACTTCTAGGTAGCGCTCTTTCGCTTCTCTTCGGTTTCTTGGTAGCTCTTCCTTAAAAGGCACCAAGCCATTGGCCGTCACCATGATTTTTGGGTGTGCTTCACCATTAACAATCACAAGATCTAATTTCTTCTCTTTGTGAATAATGGTATTGCGCCCACTTTTAATATAGGCCGTCTCTAAGCTCATATTGGTGTATCCTGTTACATCTTCAATGGGTGGTATGTTCTTCTAACAATGCGTTTACCACCTCTTTAGGGTTTAGTTTCCAGCGGTTTAACATGGCTGAAAATTGCCAAATATCCCTGTCTAAAGCGGTCGCAGGCAAAAGTAAATCATAACCTGTAACCGTTTTTAAATTATCCATTCGGTTTGCAAACATTGCCATTAAACCAGTGTATTCTTTACCAGCTTTGGAACGATAACTTGTATCTTCTATTAACCATTCCGATGGGCAATTGCCATTTTCACAATGTATTTTAACAGCTTGTAAAAAAATATGCCGCTGTTCTATCAATAATTTACCCGCAAGCCTCGGGGTTAGATTAATTAAAAATGCGTCAATATCATTAAGTTTAATACCAACTGTATTTAACTCAAGTGTTTCAATACCTTGTTGCACACTCGGTATGCCACTTGAGTGAAAGTTTACAATAGGAAGAGACCAAGCTCCATACTTGTGTACATAGCTAAACTCTTGTTCATTAAAGCATAAACTAAAGTAGGGTTGCTGACTTTTCAAAAAACCGATAAAGATAGCGACTAGCATGGCACTCGCTAGAAATATTTCGATAATCGAAATAGGCGTGCCACGAAGATTGACAAAAAGCATGATCACCACCAGGCCGATGGCACCGACAAGCATAAATTCAGCACCGTGTCTGTTTGCTGTTGCACGTAATTTAGCTTCAAGCATACGTATACCAAGTGTAAAAAAAGTACATAATGATCGCCCATACTACCAATTTACGTATTGTGATACACCGTTTACAAGAGTGACTGCTTTTCATAATATTTAATTTAGGTACAAATACTTAAATTGAATTAGATTTTCGTTTAACGCACAAATTTACAGGATATGCCGTCGAGTTTGCTAGCCTTTATTTTTGTAAACTAGAAACAAATTATAATCTGGGTCACCTATATGCGTCATCAATCAGGGAAAGCACTGTTTCCTTTTATTATTATAGTGCTAGTCGCGATCAGCGGCTATTTATATTTACCAGCATCCCAAGGAAAAGCAAATGGCAGAGCAGTATCGGCAACACCGGTTCAAGCACACACAGTAGCAAAGGAAGAGCGTGTCATTACCGTTAATTCAATTGGCTCTGCACGCGCAAATCAAGCCATAAACGTAACCAGCGCGCAAAGCGATTATATTGCGCAACTGTACTTTGACGACGGAGCTGTAGTAAAGCAAGGCGACAAACTCGTGCAGTTACGTGACGCAGAAGAAAAGCTCGACATAAAAGCGTTAAAAGTGACGCTAAAAGAAGAAATTCGACAGCTTAACAGACTCAAAGATCTCGCCAAAACCCAATCTGCGGCCCGCTCGCAGTTAGAGGCACAATCAGCTAAAGTAGACTCATTAACAGCGCAGCTTGAAGCAACGAAGACCAAATTGGCGGAAATGACTGTGTATGCACCTTTTGATGGCTTACTTGGTACTCGAAATGTTTCAATGGGTAGCTTCGTCAATAATAGTACCGTGATCACCACATTAGATGACATCAGCATCATCAAAGTTGACTTCCAAGTTCCTGAGAAATACCTAGCTCAACTGCAACTAGGTATGCAAGTGAGTGCAAATAGCGAGGCCTATCCAGCACAAACGTTTACCGGAAAAGTATCCCATATAGATCCGCGCATCAATGAACAAACTCGTTCAGTACGTGTTACAGCAAGTTTTACCAACACAGAATATAGGCTACGCCCTGGTATGTTGCTACACATCGCACTTGAGCTGGCGAGATTTGAAGCCCTTGTCGTCCCAGAGAAAAGTATTATTCCACGACAAGACAAACACTATGTCTTTATCGTTGACAAAGAGGGTAAAGCCCAACAACGCGAGGTGCACTTGCAAACTCGTTTTAGCGGCTGGGTTGCGATTGATAAAGGCTTAGCAGAAGGCCAACAAGTGATCACCGAAGGCACATTAAAAATCCGTTCAGGATCAAAAGTGGAAATTAAGGGGTAAACCGGCGTGAAAATCACTGATACGGCGGTTAAACGCCCGATCTTCGCGATCGTAATAAACTTGCTATTACTGACCTTTGGTCTGGTCGCATTTACTATGCTACCGCTTCGAGAGTATCCAGACATTGAAAGTCCCATAGTTAACGTAAGTACTAACTACACGGGCGCTTCTGCGGAAGTCGTGGAGACCAAAATCACCCAAATTCTAGAAAACCATATTTCTGGTATTGAGGGTATAAAAAGTATTAACTCGAGCAGTCGCAACGGTAGCTCAAATATCACCATAGAATTTAACATCGACCGTGACATTGATGCAGCGGCAAATGATGTGCGCGAGCGAGTATCACGAGCACTTGATAGGCTACCAGAACAAGTCAGACCCCCAGAAGTATCTAAGTCCAATAGTGATGATAGCCCCATCGCTTGGTTTGTATTAAACAGTGAAACTATGGATACGTTGCAACTGTCCGATTATGCCCAGCGCTTTATAGTTGACCGCCTCGCTGTTGTTGATGGCGTGTCTAATGTTCGCATTGGTGGCGAGCGTAAATACGCGATGAAAGTTTGGCTCAACAGACAAGCCATGGCGGCTCGAGGGATCACCAGCAGTGACATAGAGCAAGTATTACGTCGGGAGAACGTTGAACTCCCCGCCGGTGAGATTGAGTCTCTTGACCGCGACTTCTCGGTAAGGATTGCCAGAAGTTATAAAACGCAAGACGACTTCAACAACCTTGTTATTAAACGAGGTGAACAAGGTTACTTAGTACGATTAGGCGAAGTTGCTGATGTACATCTTGAAGCGGCTGATGATGAAAGTACTTTTCGAGGCAATGGTAAAAATATGATTGGCCTTGGGATTGTCAAACAAGCCAAAGCCAACACTTTGGAAGTCGTTGATAATGCGCGTAAAGAGCTTGAAAAAATCAAGCGTAATTTACCGCAAGGTACCACAATCCAAGACAGCTATGACTCTTCTATTTTTATTCGAGAATCTATCACTGAGGTATATCGTACCTTAGCGATTGCCATGATTTTGGTGGTGCTGGTTATTTACATTTTCCTTGGCAATATCCGTGCAACTCTTATTCCCGCTGTGACAGTTCCTGTGGCCCTCGTCGCCACTTTTATGTTCTTACTTGCCATGGGCTACTCCATTAACCTCCTTACCTTGCTTGCACTTGTACTAGCAATTGGCTTAGTGGTTGATGATGCCATTGTAATGCTAGAGAACATTTATCGTCGCATTGAGCTTGGTGAGCCAAAATTACTCGCAGCATACAGAGGGGCACGGGAAGTTGGCTTTGCTATTATCGCCACCACCCTAGTGCTGGTTGCGGTATTTATCCCTCTCGTATTTATGGACGGTCGTATTGGTGCGTTATTCACTGAGTTTGCTTTTGCAGTAAGCGCAGCTGTCTTGTTCTCAAGTATTACCGCGTTAACATTGTCGCCAGCGCTGTGTTCCAAGGTATTAAAGCCAAGCAATAAAGAAAACCGCTTTAGTCAGTGGATGGATAATCAGTTTAGTCGACTTGAGCAAGCATACCGTCGTGTATTACAAAGAAACTTGACGCGAAAATATAGTTTGATCGTAATGCTTGCACTAGCTGGATTTACTAGCTACAGCTTATTTCAACAAATCCCATCAGAGCTCACGCCAAAAGAAGATCGCGGTACATTTTTTGTCATGATGAATGGCCCCGAAGGCGCAAGCTATGAAAATAACGCCGAGAATATGGCCAAAATCGAAGAAAGGTTGCTGCCATACGTCGAATCCAACGAATTAAGCCGTGTTCTTGTCCGTGTCCCTGGTTGGGGTGGCCAAGGAGGAGTTGCGATTATTGGTATGCCAGACTGGGATGAACGCAAACGCTCAACGTGGGAAGTCATTGATGAAATCAGTGGTAAAATGCAAGAAGTCACTGACATTCGTGCATTTGCCATCATGCGCCGAGGTATTGGTGGCGGTGGCAATGCTCGCCCCATCGAATTTGTGCTTCAAGGAAACGACTACGATGAATTGGCAGCATGGCGCGACCGTATACTTGCCCGAGCACGGGATAACAAAGGACTGGTTCGCTTAGATCATGACTACAAAGAAACTTTCCCGCAGTTTCTGATCAGTATTAATAAAACCAGAGCTGCCGATCTAGGTGTGTCCGTCAATGCAATTGGGCAAACACTAGAAACCATGCTTGGACAACGCCGCGTAACTACCTTTATTGATCGAGGTGAGGAATACGACGTCATTCTAAAAGGTACCAAAGCAGACTTCTCTGCGCCTGACAATATTGCTGATATTTACGTTAAGTCTAGAAGTGATGCGCTGGTGCCTTTAGACAGCTTGATTACGATAAAAGAAGAAGCAACCGCAGCACGACTGAATCGCTATAACCGTATGCGTGCAATCACTATCACCGCCAACCTTGCTGGTAACTATACGCTTGAACAGGCTCTGGACTTTTTAAATAAAGTTGCCGCAGAAGAAAATGACATAGATGGTGCTATTGATTATAAAGGTGAGTCTCAATTATTTTATGAAGGCGCATCAGCAATGACTTACGTCTTTATTCTTGCGCTCACCGTGACTTTCTTGGTCCTAGCGGCACAGTTCGAAAGCTTCGTGCACCCTTTAGTTATCATGTTGACTGTTCCATTGGGGTTAGTCGGTGCTATGTATGGACTATTCTTAACGGATAGTACATTAAATATCTACAGCCAAATTGGCATCGTTATGCTTATTGGGCTAAGTGCTAAAAATGGTATCTTGATCGTTGAATTTGCCAATCAGCTTCGTGATAAAGGAATTGTATTTGAGCAAGCAATAGTCGATGCCGCAGCACAACGACTTAGGCCTATCATTATGACTTCGTTAACCACTGTGATGAGTTCTATTCCGCTGGTGTTTGCTACTGGTCCTGGGTTTGAAAGCCGTATGGTTATTGGCGTCGTGATCTTTGCAGGTGTAAGCGTTGCGACCATTTTAACGTTATTTGTGATCCCAACGGCTTACACTTTACTGGCGAAAAAGACCCAATCTCCAGAAGAGACGAGCAAGCGCCTAGAAGAGCAATCTCAACAATATCCAGAGCAGGAGATGTAGATGGCAAACTTACAAACCGCAACCTTTGGTGGTGGCTGTTTTTGGTGCATTGACGCGGCATTTCGCCGTGTCAGTGGCGTCGAAGCAGTAACATCGGGATATGCTGGCGGTCATACGGATCAGCCTACGTACCAAATGATCTGTCGTGGTGACAGTGGACATGCTGAGGTGGTGCAGCTGCAATTTAATCCTGATAAGGTCAGCTTTATCACACTACTTGAGATGTTTTTTACGCTGCATGATCCGACCCAGCTTAACCGTCAAGGCAATGATATAGGTACACAATATCGCAGCGTAGTGTTTTATCACAACGAGCAGCAGCAACAGCAAACTCAAGATTATATAGCGCAGCTGCAACCTCAGCTACCTGAGAAAATTGTAACCGAAATAAGTCCAGCTCCGATCTTTTATCCTGCAGAGCAATATCATCAGGACTACTTTACTGAGAATCCAAATCAAGGATATTGCAGTGTGATGATAGCACCCAAGGTTGCCAAGTTCGAAAGCCGATTTGCGGCAAAATTGAAAAACTAAATGACTCGATGTTTAGAAAAGCCGAGTGCGCCATGCACTCGGCAACAGAAACTACGGTAACATAGGTACTGCAAATACATAGAAGCTTGTTTGACCATCCTTAATACGTAGATGCCCTCGCATTACTTCCATCTCTAGGTTTGCTGTATCTCCAGGCCTTAAATTGTCCAGCCCTTTAAGCGGTACAGTCCCAGCCCCGATAAGCTGCACATTGTGTTTAATCACTTGGGGAATATCCTCGCTCATATCCACACCTAGGAACTCAAAGACATCAATTACAATGCGACTAAATTCAGTATAAAGTTTATCAAAGATCCCAGGAGTCAAGCGATCCATCAGATCTAGGATCCATGGTAACTCAACCTCTGTGGTAACCACAGGTTTAAAGCTTGAAATCAAAGGGTCTAACTCAAGCTGCTGAGTTCGCACGTCATACTTACCCTTAATGGTAACATTCTCATTATTAATATGAACATGAATATAGATATTCATACCAAGCTGTTTCTTACGAAATTTGGCGTAAGACTTTAAGTCGAACCCATCAATTAAAACTGGTACTTTATTTTGCCCATCCACACGACCTGCTATTTTCATGTGCATAGTGCCAAATAAGTTTGTGGTGTGGCTAACTTTAGTCGCGCTCGCTTGCGCCGCAACCGTATTTACTATATCTGTGGTTAACTCTTTATAGTTATGCTCAACATTAGAAAATTGCTGATGAATAATCGCTGAGACCTGATCATACATTGCTTTAGGCCCTTGGCTAGAAGTCGTCCTACCTGTAGACCAACATTCCCCTCCAGTATAAACCACAGGCACTGACACAGGGGTCAAATGATCATTACCGGGGTGGCGGTAATACAGCATGCTTCGGATCTGACGGCAAGTCTGGGACTGGGCATTAAACCAGGCAAAATCACCACTCATTGCTTGTGTAGTGACATCGGGTTGTGTCGCTAAATCTAGTTCACTGGCATAGGCGGACGTAACCAACCCTAGGCCAACTAGTCCTAATAAAAATGACTTCATACTCTTTTCCTTGAAGTTGTTAAATGCTAGCTCGTCTTTATATTTCAATACCCCTTGCTGTCTAACCAACTTATGTCGTTAAAGATAGCCAATTAACTAAACACTCCAGTTGTAGTAACAAAAAGCTTAAAAAATAACAAAAACGAGACTCATTATTAACAAAATTTCACTAAGATTGCTAGTTACAAATGTAATTTGTACCTATTCACTTAATTAAGTGACCTATTCTGAGCCAAGAGATCTTGTCGAGCACCAGGGAGACTTGCTTTCAGTTGTTCTGAGTAAGAAGTTTTTAACGTAATTAGCGTCTGATTTACTCCTTAAAATTGAACTAGTAGTCAGACTAATTGATAACACAACCGAAGCAGCTAACTTTATAGGTAAGAAAAATGAGATTAAAGATTAACCTGATAATCAGGTTAATCTTGATAAAAGTGGATAGACGCGTGCTTTATTTTATCTTCAAGCACGATTGAAGCCTGAGGTTAGAAGCGGTAGCTTACCCCAACGTATGCCTGTCGACCCGGTGGTTTATAACCGAGTAGCGAGCCATCTTTCGCTTCCCCAGCAGTTGCATTGAAATAGCGCTTATCAGTCAGGTTTTCAATGCGTCCTGTTAGTTTGAACCTATCGAAGAAAGTATAGTTTGCAGCTAAATTAAATACGGTATAAGACGGTAACGTTACAGTATATGAACCTTGGGCTCCCCATACTTTATCGTTGCGCTCACCACGATGCACTAACGTCAGGGTTGCATCCACATCTTGCCATGTTTTACTAATCGTATAGGTCAGCGTGCGTCTAGCACGACGCTGCAATTGCTGCTGTGTTTTTGCATCCTTTGCACTAACGTAACTGGCATTGAGTGTATGTTCAACTCCAAAACTATCTTCAACTTCAACAACTAAATCTGCACCTTCAAAATCAGCCCGTTCAATATTAAACGGTACGTACTTCCAATCGCTATTCGGTTCATAAACGATTTTATCGGTGATGCGATTATCATACACTGCCGCTTCAATTCGAAAACGCTCATCACTATAAGTAACGATGATTTCGCTATTTTTTGCCTCTTCAGGGCTCAGATTAGCGTTAGGTAAATAATACGGGCTATCGATAACAAAAGTCTGAGATAAAGAAGGTGCTCTAAATGCACTACCATGATTGAATTTTACGCTCAGCCCATCCGTAACTTGTTTACCTAGCGCTAAGGTATAGGTATTTGCTCGACCGTGAAAGTCATAGTCATCAGTTCTTAACACGACCTCTGCTAGCCAGTTTTCATCATTATAAAAACCGCCAAATGCCACTGAGAGATTGTCACGCTCAGATTCTGAAAACGTAGCGGTTGATTCACCAACATCTTCATTTAAAAACGTTATATTACCCGTTAAGCTCAATGCTTCACTGATATGATACTGAGATTGATATTCAAATTGTCCACGCTTTGTTACATAAGCGTTGTCATCAGCACTACTGCCTATTTGAACATTTTGCTCTTTTCCAAGGCTATAAGAAACATGCTGACTAAGTTTTTCGGAACTTCTTTTCCATGCTAATTTATTGGTATAGTTATGAAAACGATAGGCATCACTTCCCCAAGCATCGTATTCACCTTCACCCTCACTGTACTGTGAGCGAAGGCTAAAAATACCACTTTGCTCATCACCATACTGTAAAGTTAAGCCTGCGTTACCGTTATAATAACCATCGCGGTCATGGTTTTTACCGACAATAGCCTGAGGATCTTTTTCAATTACGTCATAGCCATCAGTATGGCTATACCCCGCATTAGCTGACAGAGTGAACTTATCTTTTTTATAGCTTGCTGTTGCTTCAATATCAGAATAATTGTGACTACCCGATGTTAACGTAATGGTGTTGTGGTTACCTTCACGACTGATAATATTAATCACACCAGCAATCGCATCAGAACCATAAATTGCCGCCTTCGCACCACGAATGATTTCAATTCTTTCAATACTATTTAATGGAATATTCGTTAACGAATTATCACCCGAGTTAGCGTCAGTAACTCGTACACCATCAACTAAAACCAAGGTATGCTTGGCATCATTACCGCGTAAAAATAAGCTCACGCTTTGGCCGAAACCACCATTTCTCACGGCCTGAATACCGGCGACATTGTCAAGTAATGAAACCACATCTTGCACATTGCTTTTTTCGATGTCGCTACGACTGATCACCGAGATCGCGGCAAGTGCACTTTCAAGTGGCTGTTCAAATTTGTTCGCCGTGACTGTGATGTGTTCAATATTTTGATCTGCAAATACAGAAAAAGAGAGCGCCGCAGTGATGGCTGCGCTTAGAGCAGTTTTATTTAACATGGTTTCCCCTAACTTGTACCCACCGTACAAGAACACAAAGTGACTGTCTCAAGGCCGGTCTCCGGGCTCAGTTAACTTGGATTTGCATATTAACTCTACCGTTGCGGGGGCAGCGCAGGCATTGAACCGATCCACACTAAATAATACACCTGATTGTGATACTTTCGCGTACCTAGTATCAAGACTATTTAGTTGTTCCCTTGTGTTCGCACCAACTTCCCGATTATCTATGCACTTGGCAACCAAACTAGGTTGTGCATAGCACCTTGAAAATTCGTGGCTATTGTCTTGGGTTTAGAAGGAATTGTCAATGGACGTCTAGAAATCTAAAAGTGCAGCGTGCTGCACTTTTAACATAGGCAAGGTTAATCGCGGAAGTTTTTAAACTGGAAAGGCTGTCCTAGCTCTGCGCCACGGATAAGCTGCATAGTTTCTTGTAAGTCATCACGCTTTTTACCAGTTACACGAACTGTATCACCTTGAATTGAGGCCTGAACTTTAACTTTTGAGTCTTTGATCAACTTGACTAGCTTTTTCGCCATGTCTTTATCGATCCCTTGTTTAAGGGCAACTTTACGTGACACATATTTGCCCGAACGCTCAATGTCTTTTAATTCAAAACTTGCTACATCTAAACCACGTTTGGCTGCTTTGCCAACAAGCATATCAAACAACTGCATTACTTGTTGTTCTGCTTCAGCTTTTAGGTTGATCACCTCTCCTGTTAACTCAATAGAGGCATCAACACCACGAAAGTCAAATCGAGTATCAAGTTCACGAACCGCGTTGTCTACGGTATTTTTTGCTTCTGTCATTTCTATTTCAGATACAATATCAAATGAAGGCATGCTTCTCTCCTAAAGTCGTTTTGGCTGGATTATAACAGTTTATACTCTGTTTGAGTTATTTTAAGTTTTTACCCTATGTATGTTCACCCAATGGCCAGTTTTCAATGTTATACTGCCGACTTAGTCATGTAGAAGTGGAATGAATTGTGACACGGCGCGTTTATAAAACCTTGTTAATTATTTCTTTAATCATATGTACTGTGCTATTTGCTAAGGAAGTGAGCTTGTCTCCAAGGCTATTTCCACATGTCGATAAAGTAGCGCATTTTGGTGTCTTTTTTATACTCGCTTTTATCTCGCACCACGCATTTAAGTTTAAGGTTTGGTTTCACTTACTCCTGCTTTCTTTATACGGTGCGGGAATAGAGTGGATGCAAGACTCACTGCCCTACCGTCAAGCATCAACAGCAGATTTTATTGCTGATGTTGCCGGTGCGATCAGCTACTTTGTGTTATTTTATTTTTGGGCGCGCTGGCGTAAAAAGCAACATGGCTAGTATCCACATTGTTGGTGATGGTGCGATAGGCTTGCTACTGGCTCAACATCTGAATCAGTCTCATCACGTAACCTTGATCACACGAACAAAACGTGCTGTAACCTACCACTACCAGCAACAAAGTGACACTCAAGTAATAGCATGCCAACATACACTATCAACTGAGATCCCAGCAAAAAGCATTGACACCCTGATTATTCCTGTTAAGGCTTACCAAGTCGTTGACGCTATCACTGAGCTCTACCCAAAGCTATCTGCACATGGCAGCTTGATCTTAAGCCATAATGGCATGGTTGATTACTCAAAAGAACTGGCCAAATTAGGTAGCAATCAGTCAGCTTACTTTTTAAGTACCTCTATTGCAGGATACAAGGTTAAAGATACGGTATACCATACAGGCCAAGGAGCGACTTGGTTTGGCCCTCTAAATTTGTCAGCTCAATGTCATTATCAAAAGCTATTTTCACAGCTGTTTGGCACATTCAAAAATGCTCAAACCACTTCTGACATCATGCCAATCCTTTGGCGAAAGCTCGCTGTAAATATTGCTATTAACCCATTAAGCGCACTTGAACAAATCAAAAATGGTCAGCTCAGGCAGCCCAAATATGCGGCCCGAATACTCAATTTAATGAATGAAGTACAGTTTATAGCTGCAAAGGCTGGGGTTAACGTAGCACTGAACGAGTTACTGACGCTTGCCTACACCGTGATGATGCAAACAGCAGAAAATCACTCTTCGATGAATCAGGATATCGCGAATAATAGACGCAGTGAAATTGATGCCATGTCTGGATATATCTGCAAGTTAGCTGCGAAGCAACATATTACCGTTCCTTATAATCAGCAACTGCTCGACGAAGTAAAGAAATGTGAGTTGAATACCTCAGTGTAATACCAATTAGCCTTAATA
>NZ_RCSQ01000010.1:0-72699 GCF_004103255.1 Pseudoalteromonas sp. PS5 | reverse complement strand
GTCTACTCTGTAACATCGCGAGCTAAACTCGCTCCCACCACAATATCAACAAAGTGCAGCACTGGTAGGAGGCGGTTTACCCGCCGAGCTGTTGGCTCTATTAAACAAAAAGAACAAAAATATCCTACATGCGCTCATCTCAATGAGCTGAGGGCTTCGTAGTTTTTAAGCTCGAACATTGCTGTAATACCAATTAGCCTTAATATTTGTTCAATTTGGAGGAATAAATCAGACGTTAACTGCGTTAAAGAGCTCTTATTTAGAAAATCTAAATAAGAGATTTTCTCGCTTCAAATTAGCAAATTAATTATCATAATTGATATAACCAGCTTCGTAGCGGTTCAAAGCGGGTTGATCGGGAAATGGAGTAGCTATTTGATTAATAGGCTCAAATAAGTAAGAATAATCAGGCTGAAAGCTCTAAGTTGATTACAGTTCCTAACCCTTTTTTGATAAAGAATGTTATTAATAAATTTCAATTTGTTGCATTTTTCACCTCTCTTTCTGATGTTATAAATCTGTTGTTGTTTTATTAAAAATAAAAAAATTCATATTTTTTATAAAAAATCTTGATCTTTTCCTCGTAAAGAAATAGTTTATGTTGTTGCTTTATCGGGAACGAAGTATATAAAAAAGAATAAGGTCATAAATGAATATAACAAACCTAATAACAAAACGAACTCCTGTGTTTTTTGCCGTAAGTTGTGCCATTGCGTCAACCTCAATGAATGTGCTTGCAGAACAAAGCTCCGGAGTTGATGAAGTAGAAAAAATCCAAGTAACAGGTTCTCGCATTTTAAGAGAGGGTGCGATCGCCCCAGCCCCAGTGACAGTTATCAGTGGAGAGGCATTGTTAGCCAGCGGTGTAACAAGCATCGGTGAAGCATTAAATGATATGCCAGCGTTAGCAAACACCTACTCTCTTGCGAATGCTGGAAGAAGTATTGGTACCGCAGGTCTGAGTTTACTTGACCTACGAGGTATGGGTACTGCAAGAACATTGGTGTTGGTTGATGGTAAGCGCCATGTGTCAAGTAGTCCGGGTTCTGCATCTGTTGATGTTAATAATATTCCTTCAAACTGGATCGAGCGTGTTGAAATTATCACGGGTGGTGCGTCAGCTGTATACGGTGCTGATGCGGTAACAGGTGTAGTTAACTTCATTTTGAAAAAAGACATTCAAGGTTTTGACTTAAGTGTGTCTAAAGGTACTGCTGCGGAAGGGCCGTATGAAAATGAAAAGTTCAGCCTTTCTTACGGCCTAGACTTTGATGGCGGTAAGGGTAATGTCGGTATTTCAGTATCTCATGTGAGCCAAGATGGTATGAATGCTACCGACCGCGCTCAAACTAATAGGCTGATTAGCTCAATCACTAACCCAAATGATGGTGACATCGCTGGCGAAGATGGTAACTATATTCATGATGGGATAGCTGATAGGTTAACAATCACTAATGCCGGTTATTATGATGACTCCGTAAATGGTAACTTTTATCAGCAGGAAAATGGCGAGTTAGTTTGGTATACCTTTAACCCAGACGGCAGTGTTAGACCACAAAAACTAGGTACAACCTATGAAAATGACTGGGCAATTTGTTCTGGCGACTGTGATATCCTTGACCTAACCCGTTATCGAGAATTACAGCCAACGTTTGAAAATACAAACGTAAATATCAAAGCTAACTACGATATTACGTCAGATTTGAATGTTTACGCCTCTGCAAAGTACACAAAATCAGAAGCAGATTCTATTGGTCAGCCGTCGTATTTTGAATATGGTGATAGCCGTGGGACGGGTGCATTTGTGATCAAAAGAGATAATGCTTATATGCATGAGTCTTTGGCACAGCTGATGGATAGAAATGGCGTCGATGAATTTAATATGCACCGTTTCATGGAAGATGCAGGCCGTCGCTATGAATTGAATGAGCGTGAGACAACAAGCTTTGTTGCAGGGCTGAGCGGAGTTGTAGCTGAGGACTGGGATTTTGAAGCGTCTGCTGTGTATGGTAAGACAGAGATCACGCAGACCAATGCAGGTAATACGATTAAAGCACGTATTAAGCAGTCAGCTGATGCTATTCGATTAGACAATGGTGATATTGTTTGTCGTGATGAGCAAGCTCGTGCTGCAGGGTGTGTACCAACAAGTATGTTTGGCTATGGCGCAGTAAGTGATGAAGCCGCAGCTTGGTTCAATACAACAAGTGTCAGTAAGTCTGAGATTAAGCAAACAGTATTGAATGCCAATATCAGTAATAGCGGACTATTTGAATTACCAGCAGGTTATGTGGGCGTATCATTTGGTCTTGAGTATCGAAAAGAAGAAAGTGATTCCTTACCTGATGCCTTTGCTGCAACGGGTGCAACATTCTTGAATGCAATCCAAGAAGAGCATGGAGACTTCAGTGTAAGAGAAGCCTTTTCTGAAATTTCTGTCCCATTACTTGCCGATATGATGTTAGTGCAGGATTTATCATTAGATGTCGCAGTACGTTATGCTGATTATTCAACTATCGGAGATACCGTAAGCTGGAAAACGGGTTTAAACTGGACGGTAACAGATGAGTTACGAGTTCGAACCACTAAGTCTAGAGCGATGCGGGCACCAAATATTTCGGAACTATACGGGCCTCAAAGTGAGAACTTTTTTAGAAGTATCACTGACCCCTGTAAGCGTGGTGAAGTTCAAGATGCGAACCGCAGAGCGAACTGTGATGCACTTGGTATCCCAGAAGATTTTGACGCGGTAGCGACCAGCTCTTCTATACCGGGCGTACTTGGTGGCAACCCAGACCTTAAAGAAGAAGAATCTGATAGCCTTACATTTGGTGTAGTATATACACCAGAAGCAATATCGGGTCTTTCTATAACACTTGACTACTGGGAAATTGAGATTGAAGATGCAATTAATAATATCTCAGGCCAGGACATTCTTGATAAATGTGTTGATTCGTTAAGTGGTATTGATAACCAGTTCTGTGCGTTGGTGACACGAGATGCGGACGGAGAGTTAACCGGTATTCGTTCAATTACGCAAAACGTTGCTAAACAGAACGCAGAAGGGATAGATTTTGAGATTGGCTATGACTTTGATTTATTCGAAGGTCGTATGACTTCCAGCCTAATAGGAACCTATCTTAAGAGTCGTGAAGAATTTCCTTTCCAGTCTGACTTATCAGACTCTGAAGAGTATGCTGGGACAACAGGTGAAGCAGAGTGGCAAGCTATGGTATCACTTGGCTATAAGGTCAATAACTGGCACTTTAGCTCGAAAACGCGTTACTTAGATGAAGTTAGCCTATATACCGATAAGTCTCTAAATAAAAACCCAGATCCTAGTAACATTATGAGCTATGGCAGCTACTTTATTACAGATATACGTGGTGGCTATCGTTTCGACAATGGCATTACGTTGGAACTTGGCGTTGATAACGTGTTTGATAGAGATCTACCAGGCTACACTACAGGCACAGGTGCAAGTAGTGCAAGTTATGACAATATCGGGCGGATGTATTACGGTGCCTTTACTTATCAATTTTAGATGTAAATCTTAGAGTGTTAAGAATAGCTCTAGAGTGACAACTTTGAAGGGTATGCAGTTGCATACCCTTTTGCTTTAACTCAACTAATAAAAAATTAAGAGGCTACTCGCTCACTTTTTTAGATATTGCCCTGGTGGTTTTCCAAATACCTTTTTAAACGCACTGCTAAATGCCGCGGTTGAGTCAAAACCTAAATACTGTGCTGCTTGTTGCTGAGAATATCCGCCTTTTAACAATTCGATTGCTTTGATTGCCCTTAATTTTTGGCGCCAGTCACTAAAGCCCATCATAAAACACTTGTGGAATAAACGGTTTAGTGTACGAGTGGATGCGCCCACTTGACCACTCCATTCCTCCAAACTTACTTTACATCCTGGGTTAGTATGCAGCTCGGTTACAATGGGTAAGATTCGAGCATCTTGTGCGCTTGGAATAAAAAAGTGGCAAGTTGCAGCTGATGTTAGCCTATCAATAAAGACCGTTATAAATCGCTCTGTTTTTTCATCTAGGTGGTAATCTTCCTGCCAAGTACAGATCTCCAAAATAAATTGTTTTAGTAGTTCATCGACAACAATCAACTTGGCTTTATTTCCCAGTAACTCAGTATATTTAGTATCAATATACACACTACGAAAGTCTCCACCGTAGCGACAATATGTCTCATGTGGCAGGCCTGGAGGGAGCCATAAAGCTTGGTCAGGAGGGATCACAAATGTGCCCTCTGGGGTCACAATAGTGATCACGCCATTACTGGTATATGCAAGCTGGCCCCAATCATGTTGATGTTGCTGGACATGTTCCCACTCTGCTTTTTTTACTGCCCTAGGAAGAATTGGTCGACCAAGTGCAGGTTTTAAAAAGCGCTTCGACTTTGGCTGAATACGCCAAGGAGAGGTTGTCTGTTTTGATAAAGAACTTGGCATAATTGTGTATATCAGAAATTAAAATGTGGCCATATTATAGCCATAACTTTTAATAGTTGTGCTTTATGTGGAGATAATCATGAAGAATACTTCTCAAGGATGGCAAAGTCCTTTTAATTTCTTAGTGCTCGCAACCGTTGTTATGGCCGTTACGTTCGCAGGTTGGATGGCTATGCTCAATAACTTTGCGATTGAAGCGGCAAATTTCAATGGTGCTAATATGGGAATGTTGCAATCGCTGCGTGAGATCCCTGGGTTTTTGGCGTTTACAGCGGTATTTGTTTTATTGGTGTTAAAGGAGCAAACCTTCGCACTGATCAGCTTGTGTTTGTTGTCGCTTGGCGTCGCCATTACGGGGTTGTTACCTACTATATACGGTTTGTATGCGACCACAGTATTAATGTCGATAGGTTTTCACTATTTCGAGACGTTAAATCAATCGCTCAGTTTACAATGGTTTAATAAAGATGAGGCACCGGCAAAACTGGGTATCTTGCTCTCGATTAAATCCATCGCCTCTTTAATCACCTACGCGATAATATGGCTGGGTTTTAGCTACTTCTCTGCGGACTATCAGTGGATGTATCTACTAATTGGCGGTGTTGGTTTTATTATTGCGTTACTTATGTTTATTGGCTTTCCGACGTTTGAAATACACACCAGGCAACATAAGAAGCTGATTTTAAGAAAAGAGTATAGCCTTTATTATGCGTTGATTTTCTTTTCTGGTGCGAGGCGGCAAATCTTTATGGTATTTGCGGGTTTCTTAATGGTGGAAAAGTTTGGTTTTGATGTGGCGCAGATCACAGCACTGTATATGCTAAATCATTTGGTAAACATATTTATTGCACCTAAGATTGGGCAGATGATTGGTCATATAGGTGAGCGTAAAACCCTGACAATAGAATATATTGGGCTGATTGCGGTGTTTATTGGGTACGCATTAGTAGAGTCAGCAAGCTTTGCAGCGGCACTTTATGTGATTGATCATTTATTTTTTGCGATGGCGATTGCACTTAAAACTTATTTCCAAAAAATTGCTCGACCAGAAGATATCGCGGCAACGGCTGGTGTTAGCTTTACCATTAACCATATTGCTGCGGTGGTGATCCCTGCAAGTTTTGGGGTGGTATGGCTGTACGATCAATCCTTGGTATTTTACTTTGGGGCTGCACTGGCTGTATGTTCGTTAGTGCTAAGTCAGTTTGTGAATACACACAAGGGACAGGAAACGCTGGCTAAGTCAGTGTGATGTTGGTGCATCACACTGTAAAGTAGGGTGTGGCTTATATACTGCGACCACACCAAACAACACGTCCTGCAATGCCGTGACTATCGGCATTGTCAGCGGTGATCTCCCAGCTCGGGTAGTCAGGGTTGTCACTGATCACCTGGATTCGGTTCTGTCTCTGTTGCACGCGTTTTGCCATTAGGCCGTCTTGCGTTTGCACGATATAAACGGCATCTTTACTAGGCTGATGTTGTGATAAATCCACAAGTACCATATCGCCATCTAATAATGTAGGCTGCATACTATCACCACGGATAGAGACAAAGGCGAGTTTATCTGAGTACACGCCAAGATGGGAGTTTAGCCAACGACGGTTGAGTGCAAATTGCTCGGTGACTTCCTCATGACCAATTACACTACCCATACCTGCACTGGCCTCAATGTCGAGTTTTGGAATGAGTGTAAGTTCATCTTGGAGCTGGCCTTGTGGCTTATCGAGAGGCTGCTCTCCTGTCAGTAGCCAATTTAAGTCAACGGCAAAGAGATTATAAAGATGTTCAAGATAAATCATAGATGGGCGGCTCAAGCCGCGACAAATACGGTAAATATGGGAAGGAGATTTACCTGTTAGTTGGGCAAATTGACGTTTATTGCCGCCTGCAAACTGCTCCACTAAAGTTACAAATCGTCTCGAAAATGCCGTACTCATTTCAGTGTTATTCTCTTTATCAGCGCCTAAACTTGCAAGCATACTGAGCTCTGTCTTATCTGTACAGCCTACGAGCATCAATTGCGCATTTTATAAACGTGCTCCACTGCAAATACACGAATGGAATAGAAAGTAAGACGCTTTATCACTGTATTAGACTAAGGTCGTAGCATTGTGTCCTGTATGAAATTTAACCATGCTGATAGGCTAGAATCGCAAGTTAACATTTATTTAAACTCGGCATGGCTTGCTTTAGCCGACATACAACATGGAAAAAGGTAATGAAATATACAAATCTATTGATAGCACTTCCGCTCTTAGGTGCGATGGAAGTTGCATTAGCTGTGGACTGTAGCAACTTAACGCAATGGCAATCACAGCAGGTCTATACCGGTGGAGATGCTGTCACTTATCAGTCTTCCAAATACACAGCTAAATGGTGGACACAAAACCAAAATCCAGCACAACACTCTGAAACCTATGGAGTCTGGCAAGCAAACGGACGCTGTGATGCGACTACGCCGCTTCCCATTGTGTCGGTTACTTCTCCGAGCAGCAATGCACGCGTTGTGGTTGGTTCGCCCGTTAGTCTTGCTGCAACAGTAAGTCATCCGCAAAATACTACCATTGATAATGTTGAGTTTTATCTTGATGGTACGCTTGTGGCGTCTGATAGCACTCCACCCTATGAGGTCATGTGGCAAGCGCAGGGGCTTGGTGCTCGTGCGTTAACCGTCTATGCCACTGATACATCCGGGGCGAGAGGTGAGTCGAGTTCTGTGAGCTTTAGTGTAGTTTCTGATGATACACCTCCTGGCGATCCTAATTTTAAAATTGTCGGCTACTTCCCAAGTTGGCAAGGCTCCGTGAGCGACATTCAATTTGATAAGCTCACCCATATCAATTACTCATTTTTACTTCCTAATGCTGATGGCACACTAAGACCGCTCGAAAATTTAAGCAAAATGACAGCGCTAGTAAATTCAGCTCATGCCAATAATGTGAAGGTAGGGATTGCCATTGGTGGCTGGAATGGCGGTGACGATAGTGCGTTTGAGACATTTGCTAGCTCGGAGCAAGGTCGAGCGCGTTTTGTCCAAGAGGTTATTGCGTTTGTTGAGCAGCACAATCTTGATGGGGTTGATATGGACTGGGAGTATCCAGATCCTGGAGCTTCGGCAAATAATTATGCGTTACTGATGAAGGCGCTAAGCGTTGAGTTGCGTGCCAGAGGTAAATTTTTGACAGCCGCAGTGGTGGCGCTTGGGTACACTGGTGGTGGCGTGTTGGAATCTGTATTCCAAGATATCGACTTTTTAAATTTGATGGCGTATGACGCGAACAATGGCGATCATGCTTCTATGCAATATGCCAAAGATTCTATTGCTTATTGGCAAGGTCGTGGTTTGAGCAAGGAAAAAACGGTATTAGGTGTACCATTTTATGCAAGACCTACTTGGAAGGCATACCGCACCTTACTGCAAGAAAACCCAGCCAATGCGTGTCGTGATAGTGATGGCAGCAGCTACTATAATGGTATCCCGACGATCCGTGCAAAAACGCAGTACGCTAAGCTCAATGCTGGCGGCATTATGAATTGGGAGCTCTCGCACGATAGCAACGGACCTGCATCATTGCTAACGGCGAAGTGGGAAATAGCTAAAGGATTAACCCCTAGCTATCAGTGTCAGTAATACTCAGCGGTAATTTAAAATGGTGGTCGCCCTATAGAGGGTGACCACCGGTTGTTTATAGTGCTTTAAAGCGGATCGCAACCCCACCACCGGCTGCCAGTTTTAACATCAGCTTGTCAGTACTGGTTACTTTTTTACGGTAAATGTTCATTTCATACGGATTGTGCTTCCATTCAGCTTTGTCACCGTCTGCGTAAATTTGTGCTTCGAAGGTTTTACCTGGTTCGAGGAAGTCCAAAGTAATAGGAATGTCTCTTGCTTCTTCATCCGTCACTGCGCCTAAGAACCAGTCGTTACCGCTGTATTGTTTATGTTTACGTTCCTTTCTGGCAAAGACAACATAATCACCCACTTCCCCCGCAAGTGCGATACTGTGTTCCCAATCAGTCGGTACATCTTTTATAAATTGAAAGGCATCTGGCTTAGCGAGGTAATTTTCTGGTAAATCGGCCGCCATTTGAATTGGGCTATAAAGTACAACATAAAGCGCTAATTGCTTAGCTAGGGTGGTTTGTGGGCGGTTAGTTTTATCACCAAGGCCATTAAAGCCCATGTCAAAAATACCCGGAGTAAAGTCCATAGGGCCTGCTAACATGCGGGTAAAAGCAAGCATTGGCACATGTTCAGGTGGGTTTGGTGGCGTACCCCATGCGTTAAACTCTTGTCCTCTGGCGCCTTCTCGAGAAATCCAGTTTGGATAGGTGCGGCGCAGCCCTGTGTCTTTGATAGGCTCATGGGTGTTAATACTGATCTTATGTTTGGCCGCCAGTTTTATGTTGTCTAGGTACTCATTTGCCATAAATTGGCCATCATGCCACTCGAATCTGGCATTGCCCTTGGCATCAATGCGTTTGATGTTGCCGCCATCTGCAACATAGCCTGTTTTTACCTGACGTACACCGGCTTTTTCGTAGAGTGCAAAGGCCTCTTCCATTTGATTTCGATAGTTACTAACATTGCCTGAAGTCTCGTGATGGCCAATTAAGCGAGCGCCGACAGTTTCGCCATGTTTGGCTATTTCGTCTATGTTGAAATCAGGGTAGGCTTCGGTAAAGCTAAAAACATCGCCGTTGAAGAACCAGTCACCATCCCAGCCAGTGTTCCAGCCTTCAACTAATACACCATCAAAGCCATTATCGGCTGCAAAGGTTAGGTATGCTTTAGTGCGCTCAGTCGTTGCACCATGCTTTTCTCCACTTCCCCAAGTGTTTTTATTTATGTGCATTTCCCACCAAATACCGATGTATTTACCCGGTTCAACCCAAGAAACATCGCCTAGTTTGTTTGGCTCATTGAGGTTTAAAATCAAGTGGGAGTTGAGCAAATCTTTAGCCTCACCTCCTATTTGAAGCGTGCGCCAAGGTGTGTTGAACTTGCCATTGGTCTTAACTGCAATCCCATCTGACCAAGGAGTTAAATCAGCTATAAATGTGCCGGGACGGCGTTGATTTAATGTCATACCCGCATAATCTATAAGGGCGGCTTCGTGTACACTGATATGCACACCATCTTGGTTCTTTAAGGTAAATGGGGTGTGCACATGAGCAGCATCGTGCAGAGGTGTGGTGTTGTATACATATTCATAGCGATTCCATCCACGCGCTGGGATCCACCATGCGGTAATCTTATCGCTGCTGGCAAAGGTAAATTCGGTGAGCTCTTTGGTAATATAAAGGGCTTGGTTTTGAGCAACCTCATAGCGAAAGCCGACACCATCATCAAACACCTTGACGCGTACAGTATATTGCGGTGATTGGTCGGTCTGTTTAGCAAATGTGACCGCCAGCTCATTATGCTGGTCTTGGATCACGCGAGCCTCACCCCAAGGCTGCTCCCAGCTACTATCGACACTGCTACGGTGATGCGTGGTGATAGTCAACCCATCACGCATAGATGCCGCCTTCGCAAAGTCAAAACCAAGTTTAGAGGGAGCAATAATGGTTTTGTTGTTAAAGCTTATTTGGTAGGTAGGTTGGCGCTTATCGTCATTTAAAGTAAAAGTAATATTGCCATCGGGCGAGCTGACTGCTAATGATGTGGCGAAGCTTGTGCTGGTAAAAAAGCTTAAGCCAACGAGCGAAACTGATAGGGGGCGCATAGCGTTTCCTTTTTGTTGTCGACACGTCTATTCGTGTTCTTTTGCGTATAAGCTAAGCTTACTGTTGTATGCTAAAGTTCACGTAAAAGCTGCATACGTATTCATCCAGTAAATGCGATGAATGTAATATTTATTCCGCTCGGTCTACTGAAGATAAGCACAAAATAAAATAAGGATAGGACAAACCGCTTATGCAAAACCTAACTTTGCTGCGATGTCTTGCCATCGCACTAGTCGCATTACAATCAAGCGCTGTTGATGCGCTGGAAATACAAGTGTTAGACAATGATAAGCAGCCGCTAGCGAATGCAGCCGTATGGCTTGAAGGTGAAGGCGTCGCGCACTTGGCACCGGAAAATGGTTTCAAGATGGAGCAAAAGGATAAGTCATTTGTGCCGCATATTCTAATGGTACCAACAGGGGCTCAGGTCTCGTTTCCTAATTTAGATTCTATTTTGCATCATGTGTACTCTTTCTCACCAGCCAAGCCCTTTGAGCTGAAGCTCTATCGTGACGACCCAAAAAAGGTATTTTTTGATAAGGCAGGGATTGTCGAACTTGGCTGTAATATTCATGACTGGATGTTAGGGTATATCGTGGTTGTAGACAGTCCTTTATTTGCCGTAACTGATAGTAATGGTTATGTCACTCTGGATCTAGATTTGGGGCAAGCAGGCGCGTTACAGCTACATGTGTGGCACGAACGGTTTGAAAACCTAGAGCAAGTTGAGCAGCACCAGCTCTCTGGCTTGAGTAACACCAGTTCAATAACGTATCAATTAAAACAAACGTTGATTGCTCCACTGCAGGACTTTTCTGATGGCTTCGATGATTACTAAATTAAGCCCTATGCTAGCATTATTTGCCATTGGGCAAACTAATGCAGTCGAAGTGTCTGGACATGGCCAGTTACAGGCTACCTGGCAGCACGATGACAACCGTAAAGCTTGGTATCAACCAGGTTGGGGGGTAACTCGCTTTGGCCAAGCCGAGTCAGATTTGGCGTTGAGTCGCGGGGTAGTGGATTGGCGTGTTGATTTTGACAGTGCTTGGTCTTTACATGGCGTAATGCAATACGTACCAGATCCAGATGATAAGCTCGGATTTACCGAGTTATATTTACAGTATCGCACCCTTCCCAAAAATGGTCGCCGGTTGATAGTGCGTACCGGTGGTTTCTATCCCAGTTTTTCCATTGAAAACCCAGATATTGGTTGGTCATCTCCTTACCATTACCAGTATTCAGCAATTAATGCTTGGATTGGGGAAGAGGTGCGTGTATTTGGTTCAGAAATAGCCGTGGAGCAGCCATCAACTCGTCGCAGCAGAGGTAAGGGGTATAAAGGGGTTGCTGGGATCTTTAAGGGCAATGATCCCGCAGGTACTTTGTTAGCATGGCGAGGGTTTACAGTTCATGATAGGCAGTCGGTATTTAATGAAAGTATACCCTTTGCCGCCGTTGAGTCGTTAAATACGCCGCAGTTACAGCATCAAGCGCAATATGTTGAGCCTTTCACAGAAATAGATGGTCGTTTTGGATACTACTTTGGGTATCATCATGACTTCTCGACTCGTAGCGCGGTCAATGTGTATTGGTACGATAATAATGGTGATCCGAGCAAAATTAATTATCGCACAGGCCAATATGCGTGGGACACCAAGTTTATAAGCGCTGCTTGGCGCTATAAGTTATCAACACAAACACAGCTGCTGCTCCAAGGAATGGCTGGCAATACTGCGATGGGGACTAATCGCGGTGTCGATAATGACTTCAATAGTTGGTTTCTGTTACTGACTCATAAGCGTAACGCGTGGCGCTTTAGTGTGCGAGCAGAGCAATTTAAGGTTATCGATAAAGATGACTGGCAGTTCGATCCAAACCAAAGTCATGGCCATGGTTTCACTATAACTGCAAAATATCAGTTGCATTCAAATTGGATAGTAGGAGCTGAATGGCTAGGGCTCACTACTACCGTTGCGAATCGAGAAGCCTTTAATGGTAAACCCAAACAAACAGATAGTGTCTGGCGGCTTAGCGCTGAGTATCGTTTTAGCTTATAAAAAGCGTGATGTGCTACACGTCACGCTTGTTTTAACTAATCCAGCAGGCGGTTGATCCCATTTAGCGCCGCAACACGATAGGCTTCCGCCATGGTTGGGTAGTTAAATGTGGTGTTGATAAAATACTCTATGTTATTGCCTGCACCCTTTTGTTCCATAATCGCTTGGCCGATATGAATAATTTCAGAAGCGCGCTCACCGAAGCAGTGGATGCCGAGTATTTCTTTGCTCTCAGCATGGAATAAAATTTTTAAACTACCCACTTCAGTGCCTGTTATCTGGGCGCGCGCCAAGTGTTTAAATTGTGCACGACCTACTTCATAAGGAATGCGAGCAGCAGTTAGCTCTTGCTCTGTTTTACCTACTGAGCTCATTTCTGGAATAGTATATATGCCCGTTGGAATATCAGTGATCAAACGGTCATCGCACGCTCCATGCACAATCGCATTGGCAGCAATACGCCCTTGGTCAAATGCGGCACTGGCTAGGCTTGGATAACCAATCACATCACCCACTGCAAAAATATTATCGACTTCTGTTTGGTAATGTTCATTGACTTTGAGTTGTCCACGGCTATCTGCCTTCAATCCAACGCTTTCTAGGTTTAGCGTCTCAGTGTTTCCTGAGCGACCATTGGCCCATAAGATACAATCTGCCCGAACCTTTTTTCCGGATTGCAGGTGAACAATCACGCCTTTCTCATGGGTTTCTACTTTGGCAAATTCTTCGTTGTGTCGAATAACAATACCGTTATTCCAGAAGTGATAGCTTAGCGCATCTGAAATCTCTGCATCCATAAAGGCCAAAAGGCGGTCGCGGGTATTTATCAGATCTACCTTTGCCCCAAGCCCTTTAAAAATAGAGGCATATTCACAACCGATAACGCCAGCGCCATAGATCAATACGCGCTGCGGGTTGTGCTCTAAACTTAAAATAGTATCGCTGTCATACACTCTAGGGTGGGTGAAGTCTACGCCTGGTGGGCGATATGGCCGCGAACCTGTCGCGATGACAATGGTATGAGCGGTTAAGAGTTCCTGTGAGCCATCTTGGTGCAGAACTTGAACCGTGTGGGCATCGATAAAGCTGGCGTCACCTTGGAATAAATGAATACGATTACGGCCATAAAAGCTTGAGCGCAGCGTGGATTGTTTGGAAATGACATCACTCGCATGGTGCAATATGTCTTGAAACGTATGGCGCTGCGGACGCTCGGTAAAACGGTATAAGGGATTGGCTTTGTATTCAATCAGGCGGCTGACGGAGTGGCGCAGTGCCTTGGAAGGAATAGTACCCCAGTGAACACAGCCACCACCAACAGCATGTTGACGCTCGATGACAGCGACTTTTTTGCCACTTTTTGAGAGGTTCATGGCGGCGCCCTCGCCACCTGGGCCTGTGCCTATGATTATGGCGTCATATTGATAGGAATCTGGAATACTTTTTGTTTTTTCTGTGGCTTTTTTGCTCACGGCCTCACCCTTATCATTGTTGAGGCCGCTGAGTGTTATGCCGTTTTCAGAAGCCTCGAGTTCAGTGCAATCCAAGCTTGTTTTTGACTTTCCCAAGCTTGTTCTAACTCTTTATATTGTTGCATTAATGCGGAGTGTTCGCATTGTGCACGTACGGCTGCTTTCTTTGCTTCAAGTACTTGCTTTTGCACCGCACAGTAGTTTTGAAGCTTTTTCAGAAGCAAATCATACTCTTGTTGTAACAATGTAAGCTTATCTTGCGCTAAAGGCAATTTTGCGAGGCTAACTTTCGTTTTATTTAGTAGCGTTTCTGCTTTGGCTTTCTCGATACGCTCTATCGGCGTTCGTTTTAGCTTGCTGGCAAGCCCGAGCGCCGCAAAGGTACGGATCAGCCATTTAGTCGGATCGTAGTGATACCAGCGAATACCGTTACGGTAGTCACTTGCAAAAATATGGTGAAAATTGTGGTAGCCCTCACCATAAGTAAACAATGCTAAAAAGCCGTTGTCTCTTGCGGTATTTTTCTCTGTATATGGACGGCTTCCCCAGATGTGTGCCAGTGAATTGATAAAAAAGGTAAAGTGTTGACTAAGCACTAATCTCAGCACACCTGCGAGTAGCAGCATACCGATAACATTACCTAGCAATAAGCCCAGCGTGAGCGGAATACCAATATTGGTTAGTAATACCAATTTCATATAATGTTTATGCTGCCACATAACAATCCGATTGCGCTGTAAATCGCGTGCGTTGCTGTAATCACCATAGCTGTCGCCTTGATAGTCGCGTAGCATCCAACCAATATGGCTATACCAAAAGCCTCGAGTTGCGGCATAAGGGTCTTTAACGGGATCATCAACTTGGCCGTGATGAATTCGATGATCACTACTCCAGTGTAATGCGCTGTTTTGTAGCGCAAATGCACCGCCTAGCGCAAAGATAATTTGAATAACAGGGTGTGCATCGTAGGCTTTATGTGCCCACAAGCGGTGATAACCTGCTGTAATTGAAAGGCCTGCGTAGAACATGCAGGCAATAAATGCTAGCCAGTGGCTGGTGGTATAACCGTATTCGAAGCCATACCAAGGAACCAAAGTAACGGCTGCCAGAAACGATAAGCTAAAAAACAGCACATTGGTCCATAAAATGGGAGGTTTTTTCATCAGTCAGTCTCAAAATCTTATTTCAGCGTACAACTGTACGCTAAAATAGTATTTCATTCTTGCTGCGTCAAGGTTTAGACTGCGCTTTATTGTTCTTATTTTCGAAGCGAATTGGGGAAAGTCCATGACAGGTGTCCGTGCCCAACAAAAACAGAAGACTCGTCAAGCGCTTATCGAAGCGGCATTTAACCAGCTGAGTGCGGAGCATAGTTTCTCTAATTTGAGCCTGCGTGAGGTTGCAAGAGAGGCTGGTATCGCACCCACTTCTTTTTACCGCCACTTTAAAGATATGAACGAGCTTGGCTTAACTATGGTGGATGAAGCTGGCTTAACCCTGCGGCAATTAATGCGACAGGCAAGACGCCGCATTGCCAAAGGCGGTAGCGTTATTAATACGTCTGTTTATACTTTTATGGAGTTTATTGAGCAGTCGAGTAACCAGTTCCGGTTGTTACTACGTGAACGCTCTGGCACCTCACCGGCATTCCGTGCTGCGGTGGCACGAGAGATAAAGCACTTTATACTTGAGCTTGCACATTACTTAGAGACTGAGACTAGGGTGGATGCGCATCACGCTCATATGCAAGCTGAGGCTATGGTCACTTTGGTATTTAGCTCAGGTGCAGAGGCCTTAGATCAAGACTCACAACAACGTGCAGAACTTACCGAGCGCCTGAAGTGGCAACTGAGGTATATCGCAAAAGGTGCTTCAGGATATGCGAAGCACCCAGAGCCGCCCAAAAAATAGCCTTGCATAGGCTATTTTTTTGCTTGTAATTAAAATTCAAAATTACCCTGTTCATTTCATATACTATCTGTATTTCTCTCTTAAATTGAAAGATATTGTCTATGAAGTGCTTTTTTTAGACTTAAATTTTTATTTTATATATTTTGAAGTCAGTTTTGATGGATAATTTATGCTTGATTGTCACTTTTGAAGCATGTTAAAACATAACTAATTCATCAACAGGAACACCTAGCTCAATGAAACTAACAGCGCGTTTGTCACTCCTTCTTAACCTCCTACTGGTAAACCACAGGGGTGGGGTGTAATTGCGCGAATTGAGCGACATTTACTGTAGACACCCCGCACTTGCGGGGTTTTTTTTGGCTGAGGATAAGGGTATGCAAGATAAAGTTTGGATTTTCGATACAACGTTAAGGGATGGTGAGCAGGCACTAAAGGCCAGCTTAACCGAAGAAGATAAAATACAACTGGCGCATACCATTAGTCGGCTCAATGTGGATGTGATGGAAGTGGGTTTTCCAGTATCCAGCCCCGCGGATTTTCGTGCCGTGCAGCGCATCGCCAAAGAAGTAAGAGGACCTGCAATTTGCGGCCTAGCCCGTGCTGTGGCAAAAGACATTGACGCCTGTGGTGAAGCCTTAAAAGGCGCAGAGCAGCGTCGTATCCATACGTTTATTGCAACCAGCCCACTGCATCTAGAGCATAAGTTAAGAATGAGCTTAGATGACGCGACTAACATGGCGATTAACGCCATTTCTCAGGCCAGAAAGTACACCGATGATGTTGAGTTTTCTTGTGAGGATGCTGGCCGTACCCCTTATCCAGATCTGTGTCGGATTGTTGAAGCTGCAATAAATGCTGGCGCCTCTACGATTAACTTGCCTGATACCGTTGGTTACGTGACGCCCGATGAGTATGCCGCGATGATCCACCATATTCGCCATAATGTACCTAACATAGACAAAGCAAGATTAAGTGTACATTGCCATAACGATTTGGGGCTTGCGGTAGCAAACTCTATCGCTGCGGTACAAGCAGGTGCAAGGCAAATTGAATGTACTATCAATGGTATTGGTGAGCGTGCGGGGAACTGTTCACTAGAAGAGGTGGCGATGATCATGAAGATGCGTCAAGACCACCTAAAAGTTCATACCGATATTCGTAGTGAAGAAATCTACCGGGCATCACGTCAGGTCGCTAAAATTTGCAATATGCCGGTACAACCGAATAAAGCAATTGTCGGTGAAAATGCGTTTGCACACAGCTCCGGTATTCATCAAGACGGCGTGCTAAAAGCACAAAATACATACGAAATCATGGCACCTGAAACGGTAGGCGTACCGAGTAACCAGCTAAATATGACGTCTCGCTCGGGTCGTCACGTGATTGAACACCGCCTCAGTGAACTTGGTTATCAACAGTCAGACTACGATATGGATAGCCTATATGACAGCTTCTTAGCGTTAGCTGACCAAAAGGGTACGGTTTATGACTATGACCTAGAAGCGATGATTTACTTCAATCAGATCAAAGATAAAGATGAGCGCTACCAATTGCAGTTCGTTAACGCTTCATCTAACTCGCAATCTATCGCCAGCGCCACGGTTGGAGTCACAATCAATGGGGAGCTTAAGCAAGAAGCGGCAACAGGTAATGGTCCGGTGGAAGCGGCATTTTTGGCTATTGAACGGATCACAAATATGGCGATTGAAGTTGTGGAATATAACTTAGATGCAACTAGTCAGGGCGCCAGTGCACTAGGCCAAGTGAATATCATTGCGAAATTTGATGGCAAGCAGTATCACGGCGTAGGGCTTGCTTCTGACATCGTAGAGGCATCGGTAAGAGCGATGATCCGAGTATATAACCTAATCGATAGAGCACAAAAAGTGTCAAGTCTTAAACAACAAAGGAAAGCAGGATGAGTCAAGCAAGCTATAAGGTAGCAGTACTGGCAGGTGATGGAATCGGTCCAGAGGTGATGCAAGCCGCTGAGCTAGTATTGGATAAAGTGGCGACTAAGTTCAACTTTACTTTAGATAAGTCGGCGCAAGCGATTGGTGGCGCGGCTATTGATGCGTTTGGCGAAGCCTTACCAGCAGCAACATTAGCTGCATGTGAAGCCGCTGATGCTATTTTATTTGGTTCTGTCGGTGGGCCAAAGTGGGAGCATCTGCCACCGAATGAGCAGCCAGAACGGGCATCTTTATTACCGCTTAGAAAGCACTTCCAGCTTTTTTGTAACCTGCGTCCTGCGCAGCTATTACCCGCATTGAGCGCTGCCTCGCCACTGCGCAGTGACATTAGCCAACAAGGTTTTGATATTTTATGCGTCCGTGAGCTTACTGGCGGGATCTATTTTGGCGACAAAGGTCGCCAAGGTAAAGACGAAGACGAATCAGCGTTTGATACGCAAACCTACTCGCGCAAAGAAATCGAACGCATCGCCCGTTTTGCGTTTGATGCTGCAAGGCTCAGAAATAATCACGTGACGTCAGTGGATAAAGCGAATGTACTTGCAACTAGTGTGTTGTGGCGTGAAGTGGTCAATGACGTGGCGAAAGAATACCCAGATGTGGCGCTTGATCACATTTATATCGACAATGCTGCGATGCAGCTAGTCAAGCAACCTAGCCAGTTTGATGTCCTATTGTGCGATAACCTGTTCGGTGACATCCTTTCTGATGAATGTGCAATGATCACGGGTTCCATGGGGTTATTACCCTCGGCCAGTTTAAACCAGTCAGGCTTTGGTTTATATGAGCCTGCGGGTGGATCAGCGCCAGATATCGCCGGTAAAGGCGTGGCTAATCCTATTGCACAAATCTTAAGTGCTGCGTTGATGCTGCGTTATTCCTTGGGGCAAGACGAAGCCGCGCGGGCAATTGAAAAGGCGGTAGCAGAGGCAGTGAAAGATGGTGTGGGCACACCTGACATCTACCCGCAAGGTGGGTTTACTACAATGGATGTCGCACAAGCGATCGTCGATAGGGTCTAATAAGGGTAAGAGCAAGTGGCAAAAACATTATACGATAAAATTTGGCAATCCCATGTAGTTGCCAATTTAAATGAACAAACGGATCTGCTGTACATCGACCGTCACCTTGTACACGAAGTTACTTCACCGCAGGCGTTCGCTGGATTGAAGGAGCAAAACCGCTCCGTGCGTTGTCCACATAAAACTTTTGCAACGATGGATCATAATGTATCAACTAAAAGTCGCTCACTTGATGCAGCCAGTGATGTGAGTAAAAACCAGCTACAAGCCTTGGCACAAAACTGTGAAGAGTTTGGTATTGTACTGTATGACTTAAACTCGATTAACCAAGGCATAGTACACGTAATGGGGCCGGAGCAGGGGATCACTTTGCCAGGCACAACCATAGTGTGTGGTGATAGTCATACTTCAACACATGGCGCATTTGGGGCGCTGGCTCATGGTATTGGTACATCAGAAGTTGAACACGTGCTGGCAACACAAACATTACAACAGAAAAAAGCCAAATCGTTAAAGATTCAAGTGAATGGCGTATTGCGCCCGACCGTGACTGCAAAAGACTTGATCCTCGCTGTGATTGGGCAATTAGGCACAGCTGGTGGCACGGGTTATGTGGCTGAATTTTGTGGCACAGGCATTGAAGCACTGTCAATGGAAGCGCGAATGACGCTCTGTAATATGAGTATTGAAATGGGGGCGAAGGCAGGGCTCATCGCACCTGATGAAAAGACATTTGAATATTTACGTGGGCGTCCATTTTCACCTCAAGGCGAAGACTTTGATGCTGCGGTGCGCTACTGGCAAACGTTGCATAGTGACTCGGATGCTGAATTTGATCGTGTCGTGGAGTTAGACGCTGATAGCGTGCAACCTCAAGTAACGTGGGGAACAAGCCCAGAGCAAGTCATTGGGATTAATGACTTAGTCCCAAACCCTGACGATGAACCTAATTTAGTTAAAGCAGATGCGATGCGCAGCGCGCTGAAATATATGGGCCTCACAGCAGGGCAAAGGCTAAGCGATGCCAAAATTGATACTGTATTTATTGGCTCTTGCACCAATAGCCGGATTGAAGACTTACGCGCTGCGGCACAAGTGGTAGCGGGTAAACGCGTAGCAGCAGGTGTTGAAGCGCTTATTGTCCCGGGATCTGGCTTGGTAAAGCAGCAAGCCGAACAAGAGGGCTTAGCCGATATTTTTAAAGCGGCGGGATTTGAGTGGCGCGAACCGGGCTGCTCGATGTGCTTGGCGATGAATGACGATCGCCTTGGTGCAGAAAAGCGCTGTGCTTCAACCTCAAACCGTAACTTTGAAGGGCGCCAAGGGCGAGGCGGTCGTACGCACTTGGTGAGTCCAGCAATGGCTGCCGCAGCAGCAATAGCAGGTCACTTTACTGATATTCGAGGAGAGGCGTCATGAGCGTGTTTCACAAGGGCCTAGTTGCGCCACTAGACAAAAATAATGTTGATACGGACCAAATCATTCCCAAGCAGTTTTTAACTTCAACCAGTCGTGACGGCTTCGACAAAGCGCTATTTTATGACTGGCGCTATCTTGAAGACGGCCAGCCAGATCCGGACTTTGTGTTAAATTACCCACAGTATCAAGGGGCATCAATTTTATTAACACGCGATAACTTTGGTTGTGGCTCATCTCGTGAGCATGCTCCTTGGGCACTTAAACAATATGGCTTTACTGTGATCTTAGCCGAGAGCTTTGCAGATATTTTCTTTAACAACTGTGGCAATAATCAGATGCTTTGCATTGCGCTACCAGCCAGTACGCTAGATACGCTTTTCGACGCATGTGAGCAACAATCACAAGTGCATTTGAGTATTGACCTAGAAGCGCAGCAGGTAAGCGGAACAGGTATTACGCCAATTGACTTTGAGGTGCGAGAAGACATTAAAGCACGGCTTTTGAGTGGCCTTGATTTTATTGGTGAGACCGAATTATTGAATGCCCAAATTGATGCGTTTGAGCAGCAGCTGGCCACGACAAGACCTTGGCAATAATACTTGTTACTCAATTTGGTCGAATAATTTTGCCACCAAGCCAGAAGCTGATTAAGCTCTGGCTTTATTTGTTTTAGGTGTCTCCAATGAAAAAATTAACTTTCGCGCTACTCACGACCTTGAGTTGCGCAGCTTTTGCGCGTCCAGCCCCGCTGGTTTCAATTCCTAGTCATGATGCGTTTTTCGATAGTATCAAAGCGCATTGTGGCAAAGCTTATGAAGGTAAAGTAACAGTAGATAATCAAGGTCCCAGCAGCTTTAGCGATGCGCGCCTTGTGATGCACGTACGCAAATGCAGCGATACTGAGCTTCAGGTACCGTTTCATGTAGGTAAAGATGCGTCAAGGACGTGGATCATCACCAAAACAGGCAGCGGTTTGAGCCTAAAGCACGACCACCGTCATGAAGATGGTAGCGATGATGTTTCTACTATGTATGGTGGGCATACCTTAGATGCAGGGTATAACACAGTGCAGTCGTTTCCAGCGGATGAATACTCAAAACAGTTATTCATCCAGCAAGGGATCCCTCAATCCGTAGGGAATACATGGCAAATGTATATTTACCCAGAGCAGTTCACCTATCGCTTAGTTCGTGAGGGAAGAGAGTTTCGTGTCGACTTTGATTTAACGAAGCCGGTGACTGCACCAAAAGCACCATGGGGATATAAAGACTAAGTTCAGCGCTGAGTTGTAATACTAACTATTCGAAGATTAGGTTAACTATGCAATAAAGCGTGGAAAGTAAAGTGTGTGATTACCTTGCCACACACTTTATTTCAACTGTTAAATCATTTTGATAGGGTCTTGGCTCTAATGGGAGCCTGTCAAAATCTTGTACACCACTGAGTAATGTCACTTGTGGATGAGCACCTTGGCATAAGCGCTTTGCGTGACGTAGCAAGAACACACTTTGCTGCCTGAAGTGTGCATAACTATCAGGCTTTATAGCCAGTTTAAAGTAGGTATCACTATAAGTGATTTGCTCATAATGGACTTTATGGTCAAAATCATAGTGTTTCTCAGCCTCACCTTTTGGCACCTGAGTGTATTGACATGCGCTAAGTAATGCTACACCCACTGTTAGAGAACTTAGCTTTAACGCGCTTGCTCTTAATGATAACTTAGGCATAACTATCCTTTTAATCTGCTACATTCATAGTATATCACATAGGAGATGAGCAACTTGCTTAACCAACTAAAAAAGCTGTTCCAAAGCTTGCAAGAAACCGCTTCAAAAGAAGAGCTCGATTTTAATACTGCTTTAGCTGCGTTATTGGTGGAGGTAATGCGAGCGGACGGTAAGTTGCAGCAATCAGAGTTCGATAAAATCGCAGAGCTGCTAAAAACGCGTTGTGAATTACCACAGGCTCAAGTCACAACCCTTATTGATGAGGCGCAGCAGTTGGTCGAGCATGCAGTGGACATGTACTCATTTGCTAAACAGATAAACAACCATACCAATGATGTAGAGCGCATCGAGGTAATAGAGCTGCTGTGGCATGTGGCATATGCAGATGGCGAGCTAGACAGTCATGAAGACCATATTATTCGTAAAATTGCCGGTTTATTTTACGTTGCACATGCCGATTTTATTGCCGCTAAGCTCAGAGCTAAACCTTAGGCTAATTCGCTGCTTTTGCCATTAATGACTGACTAACTCTGTTTGGCAGCTGCTGATTGCCTCTTTGATCATAAAGTTGACTAAAGTTGGAGAGATTTTATAAAGGCTGGCAATCTCTTTTTGCTTTAGCCGACCATTACGATAAAAGGAGAGAATGTTTTGGTGGCGTCTTGAGAGCTTTCCAATCGTTTCATTGATTTTTCCGCTCAGCTGTTCATTCTCATATTTTGCTTCAAGATCGACCTGCTGATCGGTAAGTTGCTCTAGATGACCTGCCTCAATATCCACAATATTTTCACGGTTAAACTTTCTGAGCATATCAATGGCGATATTTCTTGCTACTTGATAACAAAAGCTTGTTGCATTTTTAACTGCTAGGTTTTGACAATTAGACATACCAGCCAATCTAATATAAGTATCCTGCAGGGCATCTTCTGCCAAATATGGACAGCGCAAAATACTGCTTAGGTACACAAGTAATTTTGATTCGTTTTCAGAAATAACACGCGACCATTTTAGCGCAAATTGAGACACAGCGACTTACTCCTTAAGTATTCCAAAAATAACAACAATGCAAATGATAATAATTATCAGTTATTCTATTTTTTATCTGGGAGCCATGTCAAGTGAAAAGTTTACTTTTTGTGTATTGTTTTTTCTTCAAATTAACAAAAGTATTTGTTTTGGGTATTCAGCTGGGGAGGTAGATAAATTAATTTCTAACTTGTTGTTTTTAAAGCAGGTAAATGAATTTTTGTATCCATTATGGCCCGTGAGTCATAGAGAAAATAGTGGGTTATTCGCCGTGAATGCAGTGTGATTAATACTAAAAGTTAATGTTATTAATGTGTTTTTTATTTTGATTCAAGGTTTCTATTTGATCTTTTGTGTTAACTGGGCTGTGAGGCAGCACAGTATTAACGAATAAATAAAACTAAATAATTTTGTCCGTGAGGCGTCATTGCTAGCAACTTAGTTTATTTACAGTCTGGGTGAAAAGTTATGAGCTTTGATAATGAGAATTGCACATTTAAAGTATTGATAAATCATGAGGAACAGTACTCTTTATGGCCAAGTTATAAAACTATCCCTGGAGGATGGCAAGAAGCTGGCTGCGAAGGAGATAAGCAGACTTGCCTTGATTTTATCAACGAACACTGGGTGGATATGAGACCGCTGAGCTTGCGTCAGGCATCTTCTAGTTAATCATCCGCATTCTTTTTTAATCTATTTAATGTCGATGGGTTTATGGAATTTAGGTTTCATCATTGAGCCCATATTGTCCAATTTTGTTCGTTAGCAAGCGTTTTCAATTAGCCATGTGCTGCTATAAACATCGGAGATCCTCGGAGTAATCTATGTCTGCCATTACCATTACAGACTACCTTGCGCGCCATGCCGAAGCTCAACCTGAGCAACTTGCGTTAGTATGTGTCGAACGCAAAGCAACCACACAGTGGAGTTATCAAGCATTACTAGACAAGGTAATGTCTCTTGCAGGTCACTTTCAACATCATGCAAAGATAGGCGACAGAGCGCTAATCTTGATGGAAACCGGCATTGAATATGTAGCCAGCTTTTTAGCGTGCCAATACTGTGGGATCACCGCTATTCCCAGTTTTCCTCCAGAGTCAACAAAACCACAACACCTAGCGCGAACAATAGGGATTGCTAAAGACGCCAGTGCGACTTTGATCCTGACCACATCACGTTTTAGCGACACGGTGCAAGCGCTGACATCACAAACTCCCGATGCTTCTATGTTGAGTGTTGATACGCTTGCGCCATTTGATGGCAAAGCCGAGCGCGCTGACGTTGCACCAAGTGACATTGCTTTTTTGCAATATACCTCAGGCTCTACTGCTGCTCCGAAAGGTGTTATGGTCAGCCATGAAAACTTGATTGCCAATGAGCGCGTTATTTGCGAGCGAATGGCCACAACCGCTGATGACGTCATGATTAGTTGGTTGCCGCTGTTTCATGATATGGGACTAATTGGCGGCCTGCTACAGCCACTCTTTGTTGGTTATCCGCTGGTATTGACGTCACCTCGTTACTTTATGGAACGACCAGTGAGGTGGTTGCAGTTACTGAGTCAGTACAAAGGAACGATTTCTGGCGGGCCTGACTTTTCATTTCGCTTATGCTTAGAGCGCATCAAACCACAGGTAATGGAAACGTTAGATCTTAGTCATTGGCGGGTTGCTTTTTCAGGCGCTGAGCCTATCCGGCATGACACCTTGATTGATTTTGCAGAGTGCTTTGCTGTATGTGGGTTGGACAAGCAAGCCATTTACCCTTGCTACGGTCTTGCCGAGGGTACCCTGATGGTGACAGGTAGTCACGCAGGACAGGGGGCATATGTTGCTGCATTTGATAGCGAAGCACTGGCAGCAGGAAAAGCAACTGAGGTGCCGAGCCAGGATTGGCGAAATACCGCGCAATACCGCCATCAGGTTGGATGTGGTGTGGTTGCCAGCGAGCATTTTTTGCGTATTAGCGACCCGCATACACAGCAGCGTCTTGATGATGGTGAAATTGGCGAAATATGGACCGCAGGCCCAAGCATCGCTGTAGGGTATTGGCAAAATGAAGCTGCGACACAGGCAACATTTGTAGAATTGGACGGTAAGCGTTGGTTAAGAACCGGTGATGTCGGTTACATCTATGATGGTCAGTTGTTTATTTCTGGACGAGAAAAAGACCTGATCATTATGAATGGTCACAACGTTTATCCGCAAGATATAGAAAGGATCATTGAGGCGGAACTAAACTTTGTACGCAAAGGTCGAGTCTCAGCGTTTCCGGTACCCAGTGCCCAAACGGGTGAAGGGATCGGTCTTGCGATTGAAACCAGTAATAGTTACCGCAACTCAGTTGCGGCTGAACACACCGCAGAAGTTATCAGAAACTTTGTAAGTACCCAATTCGGACATAGTCCCGAGTTAGTGCTGTTACTAGATCAAGGCACGTTACCGAAAACCTCCAGTGGCAAACTACAACGTAGTGCCTGTCTCAAACTGTATCAACGTGAACGGTTGGTACCGTATGGGGCATTTGATAGCGAAGCGCTGCGCAATCTCACTATGGCGGAGTGTGGCACTGAAAAGTGGTCTGATTTTGAATTGACCATTGCCCAACTGTGGCAGCAAGTGCTCAACTATCCAGTCACAAGCGATAAAGCAAACTTTTTCTCGTTGGGCGGGAACTCACTCAAAGCGGTGCGCTTAATTGCTGCGATACAAACCCAGTTTGATTGTCAATTAGACACCACTTGTTTGTTCACCGCACCAGAATTTGGTGCATTTTGCGAGTTCGTAAAACAAAACAAAGCGCAACTCAGCACGCAAATACAATTGCAGCCGTCTCAACAAACAGATTATCCATTGAGTGCTCAGCAGCAACGGCAACTATTCCTTTGGCAATTACAGCCAGACAGTAATGCCTATCATATTGGTGCAAAAACTACGTTAACCGGCGCCTTGTCCAATGCGCATATTCAGCAGGCATGTAGTACAGTATTTGAACGCCATCCTATCTTGCGACAGCAATTTATTAAAAGTCGTGATGGTATGTGGCGACAGTCAGCGTCTTCTCTTGACATGGTTTGGTGTGAAGAAGATTTATCACTGTGCATGCAAGATATACAGTCGCAGTGGATAGCAAAGTGGTATCGCACACCTTTCGCACTTGCAGAGGGAGAGTGCTTCAGAGTAGCACTGATAAAAGTTGCGCCACAGCAGCATAGATTACTGATTGCAATGCACCATATCGTTGGTGATGCGTGGTCATTTGAACTGCTACTTAAACAAATCGCTGAGGCTTATCAAGCTTTGGAAGACGGGGTGGAGACAGCGCAAGCACTCCCGTTATTGCAATATGGTGATTTCGCTCAGTGGCAGCAAGATTGGCTTGAAAGCGCAGAAGCTTTGCAGCAAAAAGCATACTGGCTGGCTCAGTTGTCAGGTGATGGGGATGAGGAACTTATTACACCGCAGTATGGCAATAGCTTAGCAGAGCCTGCGTCGGCGCTACTTGGCGAACGAGTCGAGTATCGTCAGGTGCAGCAACTTCAGGCTTTCGCTCATCAACAAGGTGCCAGTTTGTATATGCTGTTGTTGGCGTCCTTGCAAGTCACGTTTTATCGCCTATACGCCAAGGCCAAGCCAAGAATTGGCGTCCCGATTGCAAACCGTCGTAGTGCCGCTACTCAAGAAATGTTGGGCTTTTTTGTCAACACCCAAGTGATCAGTGCACATATTCAGCCTGCGATGTCATTCACTGAAGTGCTAGCACAGGTTAAACAGCGTGCCCTTGAGGCGCAGCAACATCAAGACTATCCGTTTGAAAAGTTAGTTGAAGTGCTAAACCCAGAGCGCCAATTGGGGAAAAACCCATTATTCCAGTTCATGCTGAACCATGTGGAATACCAAGCGAACCCATGGGGTGCATGTACATCACTGCGTGCTGAAGGTGTAGAGGCACTCAATCAGCAAGCGCAGTTTGACTTTAGTGTAGACTCAAAATTGTTTGATGACGGTCACCTTGATATCGAGCTGCAATACAACAGTGCGCTATTTTCAGACGCGCAAATGCAGACCTTTATACAAAGTTGGTTGACGGTACTTGAGCATGTTACTCAAGCGCCACAAAAAGCAATCGCGGAGCTGACGACGGTAAAACAGCCTGCTGAGTTATTAGCGTTGGGTCAAGGTAAAGCGAGCGGCGAAGCAACACCTTCGTGGCTGGCACAATTGGCACATCATGCCAACACCAATCCAGACGCAACAGCCATTATTTATCGAGACCAAAATTATAGCTACAGTTGGTTGTGGCAACGGGCACATGCCGTAGCTCGTCAGCTTAATACAGCAGGCCGTGACGAAGAGCTGGTCGTTGGTATTTTGTTACCACGAACACCAGAGATGTTAGCCTGTACCTTAGGGTGTCTGCTTGCCGGCGCGGGTTATTTACCATTAGATGTGAACTTCCCAGATGCTAAATTGGCGTTCATGCTGAAGGATGCAAACTGTGGCAAGCTCATCAGTGATGGTAGCAAAGTCAATATAACTTGTGCGGGTGGCGTTTACACTCCTGCTGAGTTATTTGAGACTTTGGATAGCGATAACAGCAATGAAATTAGCGCTACAAATCCGCATACCGTGGCGTATTTGAACTATACCTCGGGCTCTACGGGCACACCAAAAGGTATCGCGATAGCGCATGACGCATTGGCAAAATATATTGAATCGGCCATCGACTTTATTGGCTTAACAGTGAATGACGTGGTGCTGCAATTTGCAACCGCCAATTTCGATGCCTTTGTTGAGCAGGTATTCCCAACTTGGACTGTCGGCGCAACAGTAGTGCTCAGAGAAGACGCACTGTGGGATGCACAAACCTTGTATCATCAAGCAAAGCGTCATCATATTAGCGTGATGGATCTCAGCGCTGCTTATTGGCGTTCCATTGCTGCATCATGGGCACAGCAAGCTAAGCGTGATGGCGCGCTGGTATTGCCTCACCTACGCCAAGTTCACTCTGGTGGTGAAGCCATGTCTGTTAGCGGCATTGAGGATTGGCGTGCCGCTGGATTAGCCGATGTGAAATTATTAAATACCTATGGACCAACAGAAATAGTGGTTGAAGCCAGTGTGTTTGATTGTCGCACACTTGGCTCATCGACGACTGTACCTGTAGGTACGGCAATTCAGGGGCGGCAGCTTTATGTTTTAGATTCGGCATTACAGTTAGTGCCCCATGGTGAAGTTGGTGAGCTTTACATTGGTGGTGACATTCTTGCTCGCGGATACTGGCAGCAAAGTGCACTTACCGCTTGTAAGTTCATTGCTGATCCATTTAGAGACGATGGTGCTCGCATGTATGCCACGGGCGACTTAGTGCGGTGGCAAGGTGATCAGTTAGCATATATTGGTCGTCGCGATCATCAAGTGAAAATCAGAGGTTTTCGCGTCGAGCTTTCAGAAGTCGAATCACAACTAAGTAAGTTGCCTCAGGTCAATCACGCCGTGGTTCAACTCAGAGAAGGTCAAGGCACTGCCAGTCTCGTCGCATTTGTTGAGGCTGAGCACACTTGTGAGTCTGAATTAAAGCAAGCATTGCAACAGCATTTACCTCATTACATGATCCCAGATGTGATCCAAGTGCTTGATAAGTTGCCGCTTTCTGATAGCGGGAAGTTAGAGCGTCATAAGCTTCCCAACATCGAATCGACACCTGTTGAACCGCTGTTATCACAACAAACAGGAAGTGCACTAGAGCAACAGTTGCTGCAAGTATTTGCGCGCCATCTACAGCGAGATGCCATTGCCATGGAGCAAAACTTCTTTGACTCAGGCGGTCACTCATTGATGTTAATGGCTATCTTCGATGAGCTAAAACAAGATCACCCATCATTAGTCTTAACGGATCTATTCCAATACCCCAGTATTGCCAGCTTAGCGGCTCATTTAACCAGTCAGTCAAGCACCCAAGTTGCGTCGTCAAACGCGCCAAATAGTAAAAAACAAAAGCAAGCCATGAATGCCTTTGCTGCCAAGAAGCGAAAATCAAGAGAAGCATAAACGATGACAGAGCAAACATTTAACCCTTTAGATATTGCCGTGGTAGGTATGGCAGGCCGCTTTCCTGATGCGGATAATGTTGACGCATTATGGCACAACGTTCGTAGTGGCCACTGCGCGATTAACACCCTCACTGATGACGAGCTTGCAGCTGCGGGGGTAAGCGAAGCACAGCGTGAACATGCGGATTATGTGAAGGCTGCTATCCCATTTGCCAATAAAGATCAGTTTGATGCTGAATTTTTTGGTTACACACCAAAAGAAGCAACCCAGTTAGATCCGCAGCAGCGACTATTTTTGCAAACCTGCTGGCATGCGTTAGAGCAGGCAGGCCTAATGGAAGCAGGCCAGTTTACCGGCGTATTTGCAGGATGTGGTGTGCCTGCATATTTGCTGAAACACCTACTTCCCCAGCAGCAAGATAATGATATTACTAGCTTATTGGCGCTCACCAATGGTAATGAAAAAGACGCACTGGCAACTCGAGTAAGTTATGAATTAGATTTAACTGGGCCGGCGGTAACGGTGCAAACTGCTTGCTCAACTTCTTTGGTGGCAGTGCACATGGCCTGCCGCGCGTTGCAAAACTATGAATGTGATAGTGCGCTTGCAGGTGGGGTGTGGCTCAATCTACTAGATGACCAAGGCTACCTTGCCCCAGTAGGTGGAAGTTTATCGACTAGCGGTAAATTGAGCGCGTTTGGTGAGCACGCGGATGGCATTTTAATTGGTAGTGGTAGCGCTGCTGTGGTACTCAAACGTGTTGAGGAAGCCATAGAGGATGGCGACCATATCTTAGCTGTGATCAAAGGCTCGGCGATTAATAATGACGGTAGAGACAAAGTAGGCTACACCGCACCGAGTGTCACAGGGCAGGCGGGTGCAATACGTGCGGCGCTCGAGTTTGCTGATGTTGATCCCCGCTCAATTGGCTACATAGAAACTCACGGGACCGGCACTAAGCTTGGCGATCCTATCGAAGTCGCCGCCTTATCGCAGGCATATCAACACACTGAAAAACAATACTGCGCGCTTGGCTCAATCAAGGCGAATATTGGTCACTTAGACTCAGCGGCTGGCGTAACAGGTTTAATTAAAGCAATACAAGCTTTACGCCATAAAGAGATCCCACCGAGTATCCACAGCACGCCACTCAATAGTAAAATCGACTTTGAGGCGAGTCCTTTTTATTTACCGCAGCAGGTGCAAACGTGGCACAGTGATGTTCCTCGCAGGGCTGCGGTCAGCTCGCTTGGTATGGGTGGAACAAACGCACATGTGATTGTTGAAGAGTATCAAGCGCCCGAGGGTGAAAGGACAAGTGACACCGCGCCTTGGCATATCTTGCCTATATCGGCGGCTAACCCAGACAGTATTAAAAAACAGTGCCAGCAGCTGGCTAAAGTTATAGAGCAGCACCCGCAGCAGCTATCTTTAGTTGCGGCGCAGTTACAACACAAGAAGCGTCGCTTGTCAGCCTGCCATGCCATTGCGGTGAAAGATGCGACTCACGCGCTCGAGATATTAAGTCGTGAGCAGGTTGATTGTACCACCACGAAAGCAGAGCCGGTTGGTTTGTTGTTTTCAGGTCAAGGTTCACAATATGTCACGATGGCACAGCCTTTATATCAGCATATCACTGCTTTTAAAACGCACTTTGATGATGTAATGGCACGCGTGCCAAGTCAGCTCCAGTCAGAGCTACAAGCCGTGTTTTTCCCATCAGATGAGCAGATTTTGGCAGCCAACCAGCTCTTAAATCAAACCCGAGTTACACAACCTGCACTCTTTATTGTGGCGTATGCGATGGCGAAATGTTATCAGACACATGGTGTGCAAATACATGCAATGTTAGGCCACAGCGTTGGCGAATATGTTGCTGCGTGTTTGGCTGGCGTTATGTCGGTAGATGATGCCATTACACTGGTCATCGCACGCGGTGAAGCGCTACAGCAAATGTCAGAAGGGGCGATGTTATCGGTGATGGCAAGTGCGCAGCAAGTACAGACTTATCTGCATTCTGAGTTAGATATTGCCGCGCAAAATAGCCCTCAAAATACGGTGGTGGCAGGGACAAAAGCAGCTATCAAAGCGCTGCAAAGCACCTTAAAAGAGCAGCAAATAAGCTGTACACGTTTACACGTTTCTCACGCATTTCATAGTCACCTGACAGAACCGGTGTTAGCAACCTTTGCAGAGGCACTAGCAAAGGTTGAGCTACATACCCCAACACTGCCATTTGTCTCTAATGTTACCGGAGAGTGGATCACGGCGACTCAGGCAACGTCAACACAGTATTGGCTGGATCATATCCGCAAGCCAGTTAAGTTTGCCCAAGGTGTACAAACGCTAGCGCAATCATGCCCAGTGCTAATAGAAGCAGGCCCTGGCGATACATTGCAAAAACTCAGCATGCAGAATCTTGGTGAGCAAGCACTCGCGCTACACTCGATTGCACATGTAAGAGATCTGAAAGCGGCCATACCTCCTTTTATCAACACGCTTGCGGCACTTTGGCAGCGCGGTCATGAGATTAGCTGGCAGCAAGTCACTGACTATCCAAGTGGTCAAATGATGATCACACCAGAGTATGTATTTGCAGACACGCGTTTTTGGCAAGAGGCACAGCCGTTGCAAGCACAGGTTGTTGGATCGCAAGACACTCCCCCTGAGTTACTTACGCCAATCTGGCAACAAACGCCACCGCTACCAAGCGCAAGCCAAGTGCCGAGCGCAGAGCAATGGCTGGTGATTTGTGATGATAGCCCACTTTGCGGTGTGTTGGTGAATGCACTTCAAGCTCAGCAAGTTACAGTACTTCAACTGTGGCATAGTCGTGATTTTGAGCAGCAGCAGGCGCAAGTATACCGTGGCGATACGCAACAAGCTGAAACCCTAGAAGCGATTGCGGCACAATCTGGCAGTATCGACAGAGTCCTTGATTTAAGATTACTCGGTGATGATGTATTGGCATTTTCGAGCCACTTAGCACTGTTTCAATGGGCAGTGGCTAACAAAACAGCGTTAAGCCTTGTGACCACTGGGCTATTTTCGGTGTTGGGAAATGAAGCTATATCACCGCAAAAAGCGACACTTTTAGGTGCAACGCGGGCATTACGCCACGAAGCATCAGAGTTAGCAATACAAGTACTTGATGTTGATGAAGTGATTGCCAACGCTGCGAACAATAGGCTCAATTCGACGTTACTTCAGCATTTACTTTACGATCAGAGCGTGGAAGTAGCGATCCGTGGTAAAAACGCCTTTAGCTTGTCACAACAGACACTGGCGGAGGTGACAGCAGTGCCAGCTTGCACTGAGCAAGCCGTTAGCTTTATTACCGGCGGCCTAGGTGGTGTAGCCCTTGTTCTTGCCGAGCAACTTGCACAGCAAGGACATAAACTTGCTCTACTCAGTCGCAGAGCAATACCAGATCCAACACAATGGCAGCGACTGGCAGCGAACGCTGACACAGAAGATGAAAGGGCGTTGTTTACGCAGTTGTGTGTATTACAAACCACAGCAGCTGATTTAATGGTATTACAAGGTGATGTTACTGATTTAACCGAGTTGAGCGATGCGGTCTATAAAGCTGAGACCAACTTAGGCAGTATTACGCATGTTGTGCATGCCGCAGGAGTTGCTGGAGGTGGCGTTCTGCCACAGCTAACCGCTGAGCAAGTGACGATGACATTGGCCGCAAAAGTCTCAGGTGCGGACAATTTACTGACCGTATTTGCACAGCACTCGTTAACAAAAATGATACTGTGCTCTTCGCTCGCTTCCGTACTCGGGGCGTTTGCGCAAAGTGACTATTGTGCTGCGAATGCCTATCTTGATGCCGTCACTTATCGCGCGTTACCATTTCCCGTTTGCACTATTAACTGGGATGGGTGGGACAACATAGGCATGGCCGCAGGGCAGCAAGTGGCAAGTGGGCTTGGTTTAAGTCGTGAACAAGGCGCAGCATTATTCAAGCAGGCGCTTACAAGTGATGTTCCACATATTTATGCCGCAGCCATGAGTTGGGCGCAGCGTGAAATCAAACTTCAAGCATTACTTGAGACCCTGAGTAGCGTTGACTCTGCGCAGCCGCTGACGTCACAAGGTAAAGCGCGACCATCTTTGGATGTTGAGTTTGAAGCGCCCGAAAGCGAGCTGGAGCAGCGCCTAGCTAACTTGTGGTGTGAGTCTCTTGGTTATACAGAAGTTGGTATCTTCGATAACTTTTTTGCGTTAGGTGGAGACTCTCTGATAGCGATACAGATGATAGCAAAAGCAAAGCAAATCTTTGCTGTTGAAATCACACCAGCTGCCTTTTTTGAAGATCCCACGATTGATAACTTGGCATTTCTAGTTGAGGAAGCGCTGGTCGCAGAGCTAGAAAATCAATAACTGAAACGGGTGATAATCACCCGTTTTTTATATCTCACCTTATGTAAGCGATTTATTTCACCCTCGAAATTAATTGAAGCGCTACTTCAATTGTTTCTACTACTCAGTAACAAGAAAAGGATAGGTATGAACTCTAATACACTGCTCATTCCATTACTATTATTTGGCTCTGTAGCATGTCAGGCCGACTACTCGTCAATTCAAAGTAATAACAAACAAGACGACAGCAAGCTTAAAGCGAAGATCACGCGTACTGAGTTTGGTATTGCGCATGTTACAGCGCATGATCTGCGCTCTTTGGCTTTTGGTTCCGGCTATGCACAAGCACAAGATCATGCTTGTGTTTTAGCGGATAGTTACTTGCGAGTACGTGGTGAGCGCGCTAAATATTTGGGTGCTGATTTGCATCGTGCGGGCGACAACCGTCATGTAATGTCTGATTACCTGTTTAAGATTGCCGACATTCACCAGCAAGCTAAGTTAGCCTTTCCCCACCTTTCTGAAGATACACAAGCAGCAGCTGAGGGCTTTGCGGCGGGCTTTAACTTGTATCTGGCAGAGGTAGAAGAGGGTAAAGCGAGTTTAGAGCCGACCTGCCAAGGGCAAAACTGGGTGCAACCAATCACCGCAATTGACGTACTTGCCAATATCGCCGCGGCAGGCAGTGGAGCCAGTCTTGGGCAGTTTGCAACGGCTATCTTACAAGCTCATCCTGGACAGGCTAATGAATGGCTGCCAAGTGCAGCGAAGCCAGTCTCACTGACCGCTCCCCTTGCTGCTGTCCAAAGTGCAGATACGCTTGTTACTCAAGGCTCTAATGCTTGGGCAATTGGTGGTGCACTAAGTGATGATGGCAAAGGGTTATTGATGGCAAATCCGCACTTTCCTATGACCGGGCAAATGCGTTTTTGGGCGTATCATGCCAACATTCCAGGTCAGCTAGATGTAATGGGGGCATCATTACTTGGTTTCCCCGCAGCGGTAAATATTGGTTTTAACCATAATATCGCATGGAGCCATACCTATTCAGCCTCAACACAGAGCGTAATTTATCGTTTGACGCTCGATTCAACAGATCCATTAAAATATGTTGTTGACGGCGAAACGAAGCAGATAGCGGTCAAGGATGTCGCAATTGAAGTGCTTAGTGATTCAGGTGAAATATACAGGCTACACAAGCCTGTGTATAAAGCTGAAGGTGGCATGTTGGTCGAAATCCCCAAAGTGTTAGAGTGGAGTGAGCAACATGCCTATGTATTAAAAAATACCAATATAAATAGCTTTGCGGCAATCGATCATTGGTTGGCACTGAATAAAGCGCAAACACTCGCTGAGTTCCAACAAACTTTTAAAGATCACAATGGCTTGATGTTTAATAATGTGATTTATACCGATAAAGACGGACAAACATTTTATATCGATGCTGCCAATGTGCCAGACCTTCCGCCAATTGCATTACAGTATCTCAATGATAACGCGCAGGCGAAGCAGTACTTTGCAAAGTTCAGAGTCCCAGTGCTGCCAGGTGACTCGGCGGCGTATTATTATCAGCAAAGTGTACCGTATGAAGCAAAACCAAAGCTAACACGTACAGATTACGTGCAAAATGCAAATGACTCATATTGGCTCGCCAATGCGAGTGCACCGATAGCTAAAGTTTCTCCACTTTATGGTCAACACAGTGTATTGCAAAGTCGCAGAACACGACACTCCCTAGCTAACGTGAGTCACCCAGTCGGGGCTGATAATAAATTCAGTGCTGATGAAGTGGCGACCATTTTGTTATCGAATACTGCGCTTATAACTCCAATAATTGACGATGTCATTGCCGCTTGTGAGCAAGGTTGGCAACGCAAAACCATCACGATTGATGAGCAATCAATTGCGCTTGCGCCAAGCTGTGCAGCCTTGCAAAAATGGGATGGGCACTTCAATCAAACATCGATTGCGGCGCATCTAGTGCGAGAATTTGTTGCAAGAGTCAATGATAGGGAAGACTTTGAAGTCAGTTTTGATGCGCGAGATCCCGTGAATACGCCGCGCAATATTCGGATTGATGAAGCGTTATTTAAAGAGCTGGCTATCGCGGGTGAAATTATTCGCCATGCGGGCTTTACACTGGAGGCATCGCTTGGAGAGCTACAATTCTTTGAGCAGCACGGGCAGCGTTTTGTGTGGCAGGGTAATATGAACGTTGAGGGCGGGCTGAATGTATTTGCAACGCAAAATCGCCTTGACCAAACGATATTTGCACCTGTGGCAACGCCATCTGTAACAACGCCATACAATAACAGGCCGCTGTGGAGTGGGTTGTCACAACGTGGATACGAGCTCCACTTTGGTTCTAGTTGGATGATGGTTGTGGACTTTGAGCAAACAGGAGTGAAGGCACAGGGTCTGTTAACCTATTCTCAATCACAACATCCAGATGCAGAGAATAGTAACGATCAAACCCGCCATTATAGTGAACAGAATAAGCTGGTGACGTTACCTTTTGAAGCCGCTGACATTGCCACGACGCAAATATCGACAACCGTTATTAAGCAATAACTATTTCGTAAAGACATTAAAAAAGGGGCTGCTAGCCCCTTTTTTGGTCAACCGCTATTAAAAGCGGTATTTTACGCTGAAGTTATACGCGCGAGGTTCACTGTACTTCTTCGGTACGAAGCCGTAAGTATCGTAGAAGCTTTCATCAGTTAAGTTACTGACATTAAGTTTGAAGCTAAGCTGCTTTGAGTAATCATACTTAACATGAGCATTGATCAGGGTCTGGCCGTCTTGCTCTGCACGTACGGCACCACGACGACCACCGGCTGGAAGGCCAAGGTCAACGCCCGGTACGTTAAGAATGTCTACTTTTCTGTCGGTATCCCATGTCGCGTTTAAGCCAAAGCTCCAAGCTTCATAGGTGTACTTAGTGCTGACATTGAGTGTTTGTCTTGGTGCATATAGGTTAATGTCTTCGCCGTTTTCGTCAACGACATCAAAATCACTATAGCCAAGGTTAACTTGCCAGTTATCAGTAATATCCGCATTTAGTTCGATTTCAAAGCCATCAGCTTCTGCACCATCTACAGGGCGATACCTTGCTGGTCTTTGATCCGCATACTCAGGAATAACGACACCAAAGTCTTCTTTTAAGCTATCAAAATAAGCCACGTTTAGGCGTAAACGGTCATCAAGTAGATTCGTTTTCACGCCTACTTCGATATTGCGTGCGGTGATTGGATCAAGTTGCTTTAGGTTTACGTCAACTTTGTCTAGCTGAGGTTCATAAGCATCTGTGTAACTGACATATGTACTAACTTGTTCGTTGATGTCGTAAACAAAGCCTAGGTATAAGCTTTCACCGCTTTCATCTCCTTTATCGCTAGAGAAGCCACTCCACGCAAAGTCACGCTCATTGGTGCGTTCATAATCGAAAAACTTGATACCTGCGACTGCGTGTAGATCATCAGTAAGAACCAATTTACTGCTGATGGCCAAGCTTTGTTCTTTTGTTGTTTTATCCCAATAACCAATAAATTGCTTGTCGGTTGCATTCAAGTGTGAAGCCGGGTGGCGATTATAAATTGACTGAAGTGGATAAAAAACGGTGCGTTTGTTTGCGTCCAACTCTTCATAACGATCATCCGTTGATTCGAAGTCAGCATTGAGATAAGTCACATTGACCTGATGCGAGCGGTCGAATAGATCAAAGCGGCCCACTAAACCTAAAATAAAGTTGGTACCATCTACAGTTTCTACCCAGCGACGATCACCACCTTGTAACCCCAACCCTGTTTGCTTGTCAGGGTTACCACTAAAGTAGGTCATGGTAATGTCAGCTTCTGTTTTGCTGTACTGCGCACCAAAGTTAAGCGCCCAGTCTAAGTTGAGCTGATGCGATAATTTAAAGTGGTAACTTTGATGAGTATTGCCATTGAAGCTATCCGGTGAAGATAGATTGGTTTTTTTGTCAATTTCTACCGATGAGCCATCAGAATAAAAAATAGGTAGTCCCCAAGGTGACAGCTTTAGTTCACTATCTTGGTAATGTACGGTGAATGACGCTTCAGTATCATCAGAAAAATAATGGTGTAGCTGAGTGTAAGCAACGATTTTGTTGCTATTTTCTTTGTCTACAAAGCTGTCTTTATCTTCATAAGCAAGAATAAGGCGGCCAGCAAGCGCTTTATCATCTGTTAACGCACCAGTTGCATCAAGATGCGAGCGCACTTTATTCCAAGAGCCAACCTCAGCACCGACTTCAACAAAACCATCTCTGTCGGGTTGTTTAGTGATCACATTTAAGGTCGCGGATGGCTGTCCTGCTCCAGCCATTAAGCCTGCAGCACCTCTTAGTACTTCTACGCGGTCATAGACAATGGTATCTAAACGACTTTCTTGAGGGCCTGCAATAGAGGTTGGTAAGCCATCTTTTACCAACGCATTGATAAGATAACCGCGAGAGGTAAATTCGGTATTATCACCTGCACCAAACTTATATCGAGAAATACCAGTTGCTTGAACTAAGACATCTTCCAGATCATCAAGCTCAAAATCGTCGATAAAGTCATGGCTTAATACCGTGACAGACTGTGGGGTTTCTTTGATGGTAAGGTCCAAACCTGTTGGGCCTGAGTTACGTTTAATTGGTTGACCAACCACATCAATCCGTTCGATGTTTTTGGTGCTGTTCTGCGTATTGGCTAAAGTAGTAGGTGAGAAGTATATCAGTGACAGCATAAGAGATAATGCTGCTGATTGATGAGCTTTGCTTCGCATGGGTTTTTTCATTCCTGATTTTGTTATTTTGGCCAGTTATGCCATTTTGACTTAATGGTTTATTAAGCAAATTGGTATAAAACGCACTTTTGGCGCGCACCCGTAGGACGAAAAGTCGAAACAAAAATTTAGTAAAAGGAATCATTTTTATTTGCGACTGTTTTTTTCATTTTTTCACTCGTCTACTTGCCAAGTAAAAATGGCAGTTGCATTGTCCTAAACTGGAGACAAGAAAGTGGAAGCACCAACGAGAAAGCGCCAACGAAAATCACGGCTACACTCGACATCAACCCAACAGCTAAATGACCTAATAAAACAAAGAGCAAATGCTGCTCAGGTTAGCTTGTTAAGTCGCTCTGAGGTACAAGAACAAGCGCCTTTGACCGCAGCTCAGCAGCGCCTTTGGTATGCTTGGAAAGTTGCTCCGCATGATAAAGCATATAATTTAGCTGGCTCTTTGCACTTTGATGGGCAATTAGATGCGGAGTTGGTCAAACGTAGTTTTGACGTGTTGCAGGCGCGCCATGGCGCACTACAGATCCAGTTCTGCGAAACCGAAGCTGGGGTGTATCAGCAGCAAAATCCACACCTTAACTTTGAATTTTCAGTGGTCTCAATGGCACAAACAAATGCCAATCAACCAGCTGATAAGTTAAGCCATGCAATGCGTCCATTCGATCTATTATCAGAGCCGCTATTGCGGGTAGTATTGGTGAGTCATGAGAGCCGTTGTGAATTGCTGATTGTGATGCACCATATCATCACTGATGGCACTTCGATGCAAATTTTATTTGATGAGTTTGTGGATGTTTACCAAGCATACACGCTCGGAAAAGCGCCTGCGACACAAAAACAAGTCGACTTTATCGATTATGCCCGCTGGCAAGCGACACAAGATAACAGCACCAAGCTCGCGCAGCAAAAGCGCAATTGGGTGGCGCAGCTTCCGACACAAATAGAGGCCATCACGTTACCAGCTGCGGAGTCAGCAAGGCGTCTAGAGACTTACACAATGGCGACGCATAGCGCCACATTGACAGAGAACATAGTGCAGGCGGTGAGTAGTACCGCTGAGCGCTTTGGCACCACGCCTTACTTGGTGATGCTAACCGTTTTTCAAATGACACTACAGCGTTTTTGTGGTCAACGAGATGTCTTAGTCGGTGTCCCCGTGGCAAATCGCCATATAGCAGAGACCTTAGGAGTGATAGGCTTTTTTGTGAATACGCAAGTGAGTGCGCTACGTGTTACTGAGCACGATAGTTTTTCGACACTCATAGCGCAAGCCAAGCAGTATCACCATTTTGCGCAGTCTAACCAAGATTTACCCTTTGAGCAGCTCATTGATGCACTGGCGGTTGAGCGAGTGAACGGCACCCATCCGATCTTTCAAGTGATGTTCAACTATCTTCGTCGTGATAAGCAGCGCGCCAAACAGTTACGTGACGCGACGCTCAGCCATGCGCAGGCACATCGCTTTACCATGCCTTTTGACTTACATTTGGATGTTATCGATGTACAAAATGAAGGGGTTCAGTGTCACTTTTATTATGCAGAAGAGCTTTATCAAGCGCCGTTTATCGCGCAGTTCCAGAGAGCGTTTTTTACCGCACTCAACCACCTGACTTCATGTTCGACGACGCCAATTACACAAGCAAGTTTATGGCAAAGCGATACAGCAAGCCGTTTGCCTATCGGTGAATCGACTCAACCGGGTGCCGATCTGCTCGCACAGTTACAATACTATGGTGAACAACAGCCTGAACAGGTTGCCGCAGTAGGTAAATCCGGTGTCCTGACTTATGGTGAACTGGTGCAGCTTAGCGATAAAGTGGCTGCAATACTACAGAGTAAAGGAATACTTGCACAGCGCCGTGTGGGTCTGCGAATGTCGCGCGATATTACCGCACTGGTAAGTATTTTTGGGGTGCTAAAAGCGGGCATGACATATGTTCCGATTGATGCCTCACTTCCTGAATCGCGACAACAGTATTTAATAGACAACAGTGAAGTTGCATTGGTTATTTCGGATCTTGAAACGACGCTAGCGATACAATGTGAGCAGGTGCCGTATCAACAGTTAATGACACAAACGCCTGCGCCATTAACGCCGCCATTACGTCATAGTAAACAACTGGCTTATGTGCTTTATACATCAGGTTCAACTGGGCTGCCAAAAGGGGTAGCGGTGACCTTTGCTGGACTAAATAATTACTTAGCCGATGCCAGTGAGCGCTACATGGCAACATGCTCACGAGCCGTGGTCAGTTCAACGTTGTCATTTGATGCCACAATCACCAGCCTGCTAGTACCCATTTATGCTGGTAAACGTGTTGATATGATTGCGCAAGATGACGGACTGCTGGAGCAAGTAGCAGAGTGTATTCAACAGGCAACAGACAATACATTATTTAAGCTCACTCCCGCACACCTTGATGGCTTGCTGAGCTTAGGTCGTCATATCACTTCTTCGCTGCATCATTGCTTTGTTATCGGTGGAGATAAACTGATGTCGGGGACAGTGGCGAAGCTGCAACGTCATCTAATCAATAGTCGCTTTATTAACGAGTATGGGCCAACGGAAACTGTGGTGGGGTGCTCCGCATTTTTAGTGACCCCACAATCCTGTGCTACGCATACGGTGCAACCTATTTCTAACGCACTGAACAATACCGCGCTGTTTGTTTTAGATGAATATCTTAACCATTGCCCTGCGAATGCGGTTGGCGAGTTATACATTGCTGGCGCTGGCTTAGCACAAGGTTATCTAGGTCGTGCTGATCTAACGGCAGAGCGTTTTATTGCCAACCCTTTTAGTGACGACGGTAGTCGGCTCTATCGGACAGGCGATATAGTACGTTATGAGGCCGATGGCACTTTGCTTTACCTTGGTCGCAGTGACAACCAAGTGAAAATTCGAGGCTATCGTATTGAGCTGGCAGAAATTGAAGCCCAGCTATGCACGCTACCAAATGTTGACGAGGCGGTGGCGATAGTAGAGGAAGGGGCGACTCACTCTCGGATCATTGGCTATGTGGTTGCAAGCGAAATTGATGTGCCCGCGGCGCTTAGCCATCTCGAAAAGCATTTACCCCAATATATGCTCCCTGCGCATATTATCGCCTTAGACAGCATTCCGCTAACCGTCAATGGCAAGGTAGATAAAACCGCGTTACCTAAAGCCAGCCTCCAAGTAACCCGCGACTATATTGCGCCAGAGGGGAAAATGGAACTGCTGATAGCCACACTTTGGCAAGCGCAGCTTGGCCTTGAGCAGATAAGTCGCCACGATAGCTTCTTTAAACTCGGTGGCGACTCTATTATTGCTTTGCGGTTTATTGCCGCTTTGGGTAAAGCGCTTGGCTATGCTGTACCGCTTAAGATCTTATTGCTGAATCCGGTGCTAGAGCAGTTTGCAGACGCGATTAATCAGCCACAGAGTGCGATACTGCCACTGGAAAAAAGGCCGCAAAATACACCTGCTTTGGCATCCCCTGGACAAAGAAGCTTGTGGGTTGCACACCAGTTGGCGTTGAATAAAGGCGAAGCGATGAGTTACAACATGTTTGGAGGGGTAGATCTGCACGGCGAACTTGAGGTAACAAAGCTACAGCTGGCATTAGATAAGCTTGTTGAGCAACAATCTGCACTACGTACGTGGTTTGCTGAAGTGGATGGTGAAATTAGGCTGAACGCCGCGGCACACAAACGCATCGTCATCGAAGAGTTCGATTTCAGTGCCTTAGATGATGAGGCTAAAGCCAAAGCGCTGGCACATCAGCAACAGCAGTTGTCGTTACATCAATTTGACTTGGCCGCGCCCCCACTTGTGAAAGTGAATGCAGTTTGGCTTGCGCCAAAACACCTGCGCTTGTTAGTTAATATGCACCATATTATTTCAGATGGTTGGTCGATTGCGATCTTTATTGAGTCTTTAAGCAATTTTTATGGTAATAGCCATCAAGATAAGGATGCTGAACTGACAATTGAGTATGACGACTTTGCACATTGGCAACAGCAACGCTTACAGAGTGAGGAGGCCAAAACGCAGCAAAGTTATTGGCGTAATACATTACGTGATGCTCCGGCTTTGTCATTATTTCCTGCACATAAACCACTTTCAGAGCAATCCAGTGATCTTGGAGAAGAGCTAAGTCTGGTGTTCTCTGAAGCGCAAAGCCAGCAATTGCGGCAATTTGCACAATCACAGCATGTCTCGCTAAATTCAGTCATGATGACCGCTTATTTGTTGTTTTTGCAGTACGTAACTAAACAGCAAGATTTAGTGGTAGGTACCGACTTAGCAGGGAGAGAAGTCCCTGAGTTAGAAAAAATCATTGGTTATTTTGTGAAAGTGCTGCCAGTTAGAACACAGCTATCAACAACGACCTCAATGGCGAACGCGGTAAAAACTGTGCACCATACACTTGCAACGACGATGGAGCATCAGTTATTGAGTCTGGATGAAATCATTAAACAGGTAAATCCACCTCGGGATCAGTTTAATGCGCCAATTTTACAGCAGTTATTTGTGATGCAAAACGCACCCAAAGCAAGCTGGCAAGCTCAAGGCGTGTCGTTTACGCCAGCGGTGATCGACTTACCTAAGTATAGTAAGTTTGCGAATGCGTTATTTGTCACGCCTAATGATGAGATTGAATGCACTTGGCTTTATAGAAAGGCATTGTATGACGGATCAGCGATGCGTCTGTGGTTGCAGCAGTGGCGCACATTATTGTTGTCATTGATTGCTCAGCCTGATACAGCCATCAGCGAGCACTATCGAACGCTTTCGGCTGTCAGCGGCCATAAACCCAAGTCAAATAAGTTTGCTAAATTTAAAGCTAAGTAATAGCTGCAATAGCACAACAGTAAAAGCCAAGCCTAGCGCTTGGCTTTTATGATCAAAAAGTAAATTTCAACTGCCTTGTACCGTCTTACTGATACTTTGGCCGCCTCGCGGTGTCAACTTTGAAGATAGGCATGGTGTAAATATGCAAGATGATTTTTTAGCGGATATTGATAGCGATATATTGAGTTTACTACTGGAGCAGGACTCGTCTGATGGGATCCCTCGTATATCCGGCAATGCCGCCCCTTTGTCATACTTACAGCAACAGCTATGGACACTGCAAGCACTTGATGAGTCAAACACCAGCTACTTGATGCCTGTGGTTTTTGCAGTAACGGGGCAGATTGATCCAAGTAAACTAGAGCAAGCACTGCAAGCTGTTATTGCCAATCACGGAGTATTTAGAACGCAATTTGTCACCACTGATGATACCCCAACTCAGGTCGAGCTTGATGAGGTCAGCTTTTCTTTAGCGCAAGTACAAAGTGACATGACAAGAGCCGACTACCTTGCCAGCGAAACATTAAATCAGTGGCTGTTAGCAGCAAAAGACTTATCACAGGCACCACAACTCAAAGCACAGCTCATCACCTGTGCTGATCAATTACAAATATTGGCGCTGAGCTATCATCACCTCGTGTCAGATGGGTGGTCTAATAATCTAATTTTAGCGGATTTAAAAAGTGCGTACCGAGGGTTGGCACTCTCAATGCCAGCGCTGCGTTACCTTGACTTTGCACATTGGCAGCGTCACGCGTTATCACAACAGCATCCCGCGGTGGCATTTTGGCAGCAATATCTTGAAGCACCACGACAACCCTTACGCTTGCATCAACAGCGCACAACCACCACTAAGCTAAAGTCGGTAGGTGGGCGTCAGCAGTTTACGCTTTCAGCGCCTTTATGTGCCAGCCTTAGCGACTTTTGCAAGCGCAATCAGGTCACGCCATTTGCCTCTTTATTGGCAACATGGCAACTATTGTTGTCGCGTCATCATGGTAATGAGCAGTTTGTAGTGGGCGTGCCAAATGCGGGTCGCTCAGAGGAGCAGGTGCAAGATATTGTTGGCTGCTTTATCACCACACAGGCTTATCGCTGCGAAGCGCATTGTGGACGCTCCTTTATAGAAACGGTAAAACAAATACAGCGTCATGCACTGACTTGTACACAATACAGTGATGTACCGTTTGAATACGTGTTGTCGGTGTTACCTGAGCATCGCGGCGATCTGCGCCAAGGTGGCTTTTTTCAAGTTGGGTTTGATTGTCAGCCGCAATTACAAGGGCAGCTCGACTTTGGAGATTTCTCACTCGCTCCAGTGGCAGGTGGCAGTATGCAGAGTAAGTTTGCGATTGCGCTATCGGCACAAACCAGTGAAACGAGTGTTATCTGTGAGATAGAATACGATTGCGCACAGTTTGATACACCATACATTGAAGTGCTGCAACGAGAGTTTTGCCAACTACTGACACTGGCACTTGGGCATGATGCTGAGAAAATCGGGAATTGGCTTGATGTCGCCTACGAAAACCAGCCTGCGTATCTTCCTGAAAGCCGCGCGAGTAAAGGAAAACAACTCGCACCAGAAACGCGACTAACGCATGAGTTAGTTCGCCAGCAAGCGCTTAGTTTACCGACGGACACTGCGCTTATCTTCCAAGACCACCACTTTGATTATCAATGGTTAGAGGCGCACAGTAATTATATTGCGGCACAACTGCAACGTCATCATATCAAAGAGGGAGAGGTGGTTGGTATAGCCTTGCCACGTACCCCATATTTGATTGCTAGCTTGTTGGCGTGCTTTAAATCAGGTGTGGCGTATTTACCCCTTGATCCTAAGTTGCCACAAGACAAGCTCACGCACATGATAGAAGATAGTCAGTGTGCGCTCATTGTCGGTGAGCAATTGTCAGCGTCTTCATGCGCGGTGATTGCAGAGGCTGAATTAATATGCCCAGACTTATCTGTTTGGTGCCAGCAAGACGCCGCGCTTGCTGTGCATCCTGAGCATATTGCGTATCTAAATTATACCTCAGGCTCGACAGGAAAAGCCAAAGGGGTGGCGGTGCCACATGGGGCGCTGAGCCGTTATATTTTTACCGCAGCGGATTTCATTTCGCTTACCCAACATGATGTCGTGTTACAGTTTGCAACAGCAAATTTTGATGCGTTTGTAGAGCAAGTTTTTCCCACTTTGGTTGTCGGTGCCGCTTTAGTGATGCGAGATGACACTTTGTGGGACGCGCAAACCCTGTATGAGCAAGCCAGCAAGCACAGTATTAGTGTGATGGACTTAAGTGCGGCCTATTGGCGACAAATTGCCGAAGATTGGTCGTATTTAATGCCAAAGCATCAATGGCAATTACCCGCGCTTAGGCAAGTGCACTCAGGCGGTGAAGCCATGTCAAAACAGGCCATTAGTGCATGGCGAGCGGCAGGACTTGAAAAGGTGAAGTTGGTCAATACTTATGGCCCGACAGAAATCGTAGTTGAAGCGGCTATTTTTGACTGTAGTGCGTTGGATGTTGAGCGTATCAACTCTGTACCTATAGGTAGCGCGATTGCTGAGCGGCAACTGTATGTACTTGATGAGCAGCTCAATCTGTTGCCACATGGGCAGGTTGGCGAGTTGTATGTTGGTGGTGAAATTTTAGCGCAAGGCTACTTAAGACGCCCAGGACAAACCGCGGCGAGCTTTGTTGCTGATCCGTTTAGCGATAGTGGTCAACGCCTATATCGCACCGGTGATTTAGTGAGATGGAATGCTCAAGCACAACTTGAGTTTATCGGTCGAGTAGACAACCAAGTGAAAATTCGCGGCTTCCGTGTTGAAGTTGAAGAGGTTGAGCTTAAGTTACGTGCTATCGAAGGTGTCAATGATGTTGCTGTGATTGCACAGCAACACGCAGAGTCGACCCGGTTGCTAGCCTACCTATGTTCAACCCGTGATGTACATGATATTCAAGCGGATACTCGAGCTATACTACCAGAATACATGGTGCCTTCAGTATTTATGCTTTTGGACAGCCTACCGCTTAACGCCAATGGTAAGGTCGACAGAGTTGCCTTGCCAACCCCTGCGGCATCACCGCAGCAGACACAAATAACGGCATGTATTGGTGAAGTAGAAACATTGATCGCTGAGATTTGGTGTAAGTTATTTAGCGTTGAGCAAGTAGGTCGTGACGATAACTTTTTTGCCTTAGGCGGTGACTCTATTATTTGCCTGCAAATGGTGTCACTAAGCCGACAAGCTGGATGGGAAATCAAGCCAGCGGATGTTTTTGAAGCGCAAACTATTATGGCGATTGCACCTTTGGCCACGCGATTGGAAGAGGTCAGTAGCAGTGAGGTCGAGCATGTTGCCGGTAGTGCCCCTCTGCTGCCTATTCAGCAGGCTTTTTTCGCGCAGCGCGGACACGCTCCAAACCACTATAACCAAGCCGTGATGCTGCATGTATCGCAAACGATAGACTGTTCAGCGCTACAACAAGTGGTCACACAATTAGTGCAACATCATGATGCCTTAAGGCTGCGCTTTTGCCGCGATAGTGAAGGCAACTGGCAGCAGTCTTTTACTGAATATAGTGCGTCAATGTTGGCGCAGATATTTACATTACATGAAGTTGAAAACGCCCAGATAACCGCGCTGGCAGACGATATTCAACGTAGTCTGGATATTCAAAATGGGCCAGTGATGCGGGTCGCGGTGATGCAAGTGGCAGATGGCAGTTACCGCGTCTTACTGGTTGTACATCATTTGGTGATTGATGGCGTGTCATGGCGAATTTTACTGGATGATTTGGCAGCAGGGTATGAGCAGCTTATTGCTGGTAAGACGTGGCAGCCAATTGCTAAATCCAGCAGTGTCAAAAAATGGGCTGAAGCCTTGCAGCAATACGATGCGCACTTTGCTGATGAAGCTGAGTTTTGGCAAGTACAAACCGCCGCCAGATTGCCGTTGCCGTATCAAGATAAAACTGCCAGTGCAGCAGAAACTGAGTTAGCTACCGTTGAGCTGTATTGTCCACAAGCACTCACAACGCAGTTGCTGACACAAGCTAGCCGACCATACCGCACGCAAGTCAACGACTTATTGTTAAGTGCACTGAGTGAAGCACTTTACCGCTGGTTAGGGGCGGATGAATATGTGCTGCATCTAGAAGGGCATGGTCGCGAACCTTGGCAGCCATCTATTGATTTGAGTCGCACCATAGGGTGGTTTACGGCGATGTTCCCGCTGAAATTATCACGCCAAGATAACTGGCAAGAAACCATTCTTGCGACCAAAGAAATGCTGCGTGCTATCCCAAACAAAGGCATTGGCTATGGCGCACTCAAATATAACAGCGCGAAACCGGCAAGTAGCGCACCAGAGCTGGCAGATATTGAGTTTAACTATCTTGGGCAACTCGACAATAACTTTAGCAGTGATGGTATATGGCAGCCTGCGCGTGAAGACAGTGGCGCGAGTACCAACCATGCCGCAACGGTTGCAAGTGAGTTGTCGATACAAGCCCAAGTCTTAGGTGGGCAATTACAAATACGCACCAGTTTCGTCGCCACGCGATTGAGTAGAGACACCATTGAGGCGTTCACTCAGTTATTCCAGCAATGCTTGGAAGAGTTAGTGGCGCATTGTGCGTCGACAACGGCAACATTCAGTGCCTCAGATGTACCGCTAGCCCAATTACCAAAAGATACCTTAAGACAATTAGACGCGACAAAGATAAGTAAAGTGTATCCGCTTTCTGCGATGCAAGAAGGTATGCTTTTTCATGCTCAATATAGCGACAACAGTGCGTATGTGAACCAAATGCAGTTTGCGGTTACAGGTCTAGATGTAGTGGCGTTTAGCGAAGCATGGCAGCATGTTACGGATCGCCATGAAGTGCTGAGAACGGGGTTACTCACCAAAGAAAGCCCAGCGCACCAGTATGTAGTACATACGCATGCGGCAGACATCACAGTACTGGATTGGTCCTTTGAGGGCGGCGATGTAGAAGCAAAACTTGAACAACTTGCCAAGCAGCAGGTGTTATTGGGTTTTGATTTAGATAAAGACATAGGCTTTAACCGCGTGCTTATCATCAAACTAAATACACACCAGCACCGCGTGATATGGACAAACCATCACCTTTTCACCGATGGTTGGAGTGCCTCACGCATGATGGGTGAATTGTTAAGTGTATATCAAGGCCACACGTTAATGCCTGCGACAGGTCAGTATGAGCAGTATATTGGCTTTTTACAGGCGCAAGATCACACTCAAAATCGTGATTATTGGCAGCAACAGCTGCGCCAATTAGATGAGCCTTGTACTTTGTTTGCGCAACAAAACACGCAACAGACGTCGCAAAATGGTGCGGGACATACCCGTTGGGTCATGGCGCCTGAGCAGACCGAGCATCTTGTCTCGTTTTGTCGTAGCCAGCAAATTACGGTAAACACCTTAATTCAAGCAGCATGGTCATTGGTGTTGAAAGCCAGCATAGGACACCAAGCTGTGTGCTTTGGTTCAGTAACGTCAGGAAGACCACCAGAACTTGCTCACAGTGACAGCATGCTTGGCTTGTTTATTAATACCCTACCGACCATTGTCACCGTGAGTCCTGAGGTCAATGTGACAACATGGTTGCAGCAACTACAGCGCCAAAGTCTGCGGGCTCGTGAGCATGAATATACACCTCTTAGCGAGGTGCAAAAATGGGCCCGAGAAGGGGGAATAGATTGTCCAAATGGGTTATTTGACACACTAGTGGTATTTGAAAATTACCCAATTGCTGAAGCGCTTCAGCAAGCCGATAAAGCTACTACGCAATTTGAGTTACTGGCCAGCCGAGAAGAAACCGATTATCCACTCACGGTTTCCATTTCGCAGCAAGAAACGGTGGACATCGCATTCCATTATCAGCAAGCAGCCTTAAGTGATGCAGATGCCGAACAATTACTCGCACGCTTCTTATTGATAATCTCGCAATTACAAGAGCAGGTTACACAGCCTGTGGCGCATATTACAGGTCTCAGTGATGCACAGAGTGCTTCACTGATTGAACTGGGCGCAACAAAATACCATGGTGTAGCGCAGCAGCAGGACATATTGGCGTGTCTATATCAGCAGGCAAGCGTACATCAGGATACTGCTCGACTCTTTTGTGAAGCGCAGTCTCAAAGTTATCAAGCGCTATTGGCACGCAGTGAAAAAATTGCAGTTGGCTTGCAATTACAGGGTGTAACCAGTCAACAGCGCGTTGCGCTTTATATGCGTACAGGACTGGATACGTTGGCTTGTATTCTTGCGATTTGGCAGCTAGGCGCTGTCTATGTACCGCTTGATGTAGACTCACCAGAATCGCGTTTAAATGACATACTTGCGCTAAGTACACCGCAATTGGTACTGCACCAAGAGCGTGCGCTAACGCACTGTACAATGCAGCAAATATCGCTTCAACGTCTGACAAGTGAGGTGGGTGAACAGCCATTGCAGCGACCAACATTTGACCCTCAGCAGCTCGCTTATTTGGTGTTTACGTCTGGCTCTACAGGCAAGCCAAAAGGGGTGGCGGTGACACGAGGTGCACTATTAAGTCACTGTTTGGCGATTGCAGATGCGTATCACTATGGTACTGAAGATCACGCATTGGCATTTGCGTCATTGGGCTTTGACGCTGGGCTTGAGCAAGTGTTCGTCCCCTTATTGACCGGTGCGAAGCTGACCATGGTGAATGGTAAAGCATTACTACCGGAGCAGTGCAGCGAGTTGGTTGTGGCGCATCAAATTAATATTGTTGATTTACCTCGTGCTTATTTACAGCACTTGCCCCATCTGGATGGCGTTCGTCTATGTATTGTAGGAGGGGAAGCTTGGCCAACAAAAGAGTTATTGCAATGGCGTAAGCGCGCGCCTCAGACACGCTTCATTAATGCCTACGGCCCGACAGAAACCGTGATCACACCGACTATCTGGCAAGATGATCATAAGGTTGAAATAGACAGCTTATATGTGCCCATAGGGGCGGTGGTTGGGCATCGCCATGCTTATGTGTTAACTGAAGAACTTAACCTAGTACCTGCTGGTGGAGTCGGTGAGCTATATATTGCAGGTACTTTGGCGCAGGGTTATTTTGGCCGTGCTGACCTTACGGCTGAGCGATTTATTGCTAATCCATTTAGTGACAAAGGAGAACGTTTATATCGTACTGGCGATTTGGTGCGCTTTAATGAACAAGGGCAGCTTGTGTATCAAGGTCGTGCAGATCAGCAGGTAAAAGTGCGTGGCTATCGGATTGAATTAGCTGAGATAGAAAAGCGCATTATGGCGATGGCGGAGATAAGTAGCGTACTGGTACGGTTACAGCACACCGAGCAAGGGGCGCAGTTGATAGCCTATGTGATCGGTGAGAATGTGGATCTGGCTGCGCTGCAAACATGTGCACAGCAGCAGCTACCCGATTATATGCAGCCTGCCCATTGGCTAACATTGACGCAATTGCCATTGACCATCAATGGTAAGGTCGATGTCAATGCGTTGCCACAGCCGACGCTACCCAAAGCGGAGACTAAGTATCAAGAGATGGACGCGCAGGCGCGCCAGCTTAGCGTAATATGGAAAACATTACTTGGTGTTGACGCAACACCGCAGAGTCAGTTCTTTTATGACGGTGGCGACTCCATTTTAGCGATGCGATTAACGTCACAAATCAACCAAACGTTTGGCTTACAGTTGAAAGTTAGAGATATTTTTGAGCATAGTGAGTTTAGTGCGCTGGCTCAATACATCACAGCGCAGCGACAAAGCACAGATGATAACCACAGTATTACTTTACAAGCGCAGCCATTCGCTCAGCAAATACCGGTATCAGCAGAGCAGCGCAGTTTATGGGTCACTGACAAACTGAGTGAAGCAAAAGACCGAGCCGCGTATAACATCACCACGAGTGTTAATCTCTTTGGAGTACTTGAACCCCACAGCTTACAGTGCGCTTTTGCGCAGTTACTGGCTTACCACAGTACGTTTAGTTATCGCTTTGTTGAACAAGAAGGTGACGTGGTCGCGGTGTATAGTGAGGACAATGAATTACAGTGGCAGTATGTTCAGCTTGATGATGACTTAGCGCAAAACACTGCAGCAGCTGCGAAGCTCCGTGAGCATTTTGAGGTGACACCATTTAATTTAGCTGAGGATGTGTTATTGCGTGTGTTGTTGGTGAAAATTGCACCTGAGCACTATCAACTTACCATTAATATGCACCACATAGTGAGTGATGGTTGGTCTATGGGGAACTTGGTACATCAGGTCGGTGAGTTTTATTTGGCGCAAATTGAGCAGCGCCAAGCCCAACTGCCGCCACTGCAAGTGCAATATGGTGACTATGCACAGTGGCAACAGCAGCGTTTAGCAAGCCAAGAAGCAAAGGATGTTGCTCAGTTTTGGCGTACGAAGCTTGCAGATGCTCCAGCGCAAAGCGTGATCCCGTTACATTCTCCACGTCCTGAGCGCACCGATACGCAAGGCGATGTAATAGATTTTCAGATTGCGGCAACAACTCGAGAGGCCATTGAGCAACTTGCGCAGCGACAACAATGCTCTGTGTTTAGCGTGCTATTGGCAAGTTATGCTGCTTGGCTGTTTGAAACAACAGGGCAGCAAGATATGGTATTAGGTACGGATCTATCAGGTCGAGAACATGCGGATCTTGAACCTCTGATCGGATATTTTATCCGTGTCTTGCCGCTACGAGTTCGTCTTAATGGCGCAGTCGGGTTCACCCAGCTATGTGAACAGGTTCAGCAAACGCTATTGGATGTTCAAAGTAATCAGCTGCTTACACTGGATAGCGTGATAAATGAGGTAGGCGCGCAAAGAACAGCGGGCTTGTCACCGTTATTCCAGCAGCTTTTCGTTATGCAAAATACGCCAAAACCAGATTGGCCTATCGATGGGCTGGAAATGGAAGGGGTCGCTTCGGTGGATACGTCAAGTAAATTTGACTCGGCAATTTTTATTGATGCGCAAGAGCAGGCTTATCATGGTCGCTGTTACTTTAAAACGGCGCTATATCGCCGTGATAAAATCCAAGTCGCACTTGATAGGTGGATGCAATTGTTAACTCAGCTGGTGGAAAGCCCAACAGTCGGCATTGCGACATTGAAACCACACACGCCAAAGCAGGCTGGTCAAAGCAAGTTTAAGTCCAGCAAATTTGCTAAGTTTAAGAAGTAGTCAATCCGAGTGCGACTTAAGCCAGCGCTGAACTCCCTTCATTTATTCAACAATAAAGAGACGCATTGAGCGTCTCTTTATTGATTCAAATCAAGTAAATCTTCGACTTTGTAGTAAAGAAAGTACGACTTGTCACGTCATATCGCTAAGCAGACCAACTCAAGGTAGCAGGGCGATGATCTATTGGAGGTCCGATAGAGCATTACCGCGGATTGGTATGAGTCTATGACAGGAGAAAACGATGACGTCCACTGTGCGAAAAGGTAAATTTTCATCTCTTAAAAAAGGGGTAAAACCCACGGCTAGCGCTACTCAAGCCGCAACTTCAACAACATTCTTCAAAGGTGCGCAAGGGTTTCCAGCCGTTATCCAGCCAACCAGTAAAGATTTAGACCCGTATGTGTGGGCTGAAACAAATCGAGACTTTATAGAAAGCAACTTACTTAAGTATGCGGGCTTGGTTTTCCGTGGCTTTGGGTTAAAGACCCCACAGGAATTTGAGCAGTTTGCCAATGCAATTCAGCCAGGCTTATATGGCAACTATGGCGATCTGCCTAAAAAAGAGGGTGGTAAAAAGACTTATAAGTCTACGCCTTATCCTGAAAACAAAATGATCCTTTATCATAATGAAAGTTCACATCTAGAGCAGTGGCCGCGTAAACAGTGGTTTTTCTGTGAATTACCTTCTCCTGTTGGCGGTACGACACCCATAGTAGATTGTCGTCGAATGTTATCAGTTTTGCCCAGTGAATTGGTGCAAAAAATAGAAGAAAAAGGCTTGCTGTACCTACGTAATTTCCATAAGAGTGTTGACGTAAGCTGGCAGCATTTCTACAAAACTGACAGTAAAACTGAAGTGGAAGCGAGGCTGAATGCAGCAAATATTGAATATCAATGGCTAGAGAATGACGGCCTCCAAACAAAAACCAAAACCCATGGCGTTATTGTTCACCCAGTGACAAAGGAAAGGTCGTTTTTCAATCAAGTGCAACTGCATCATATTGCCTGTCTAGAGCCGGAAGTCAAAGAGAGTTTGATCGAGTTAGTGGGAGAGCAGCGTTTGCCTCGACACGTGTATTTTGGTGACGGCTCTGCTATCAGTGATGAAGAGATGGCCATTATTGGTGCTGCATATGAAACATGTGCGGTGCGTTTTGAGTGGCAGCAAGGTGACGTAGTGATGCTGGATAATATGCTCGCTGCACATGCCAGAGATCCATTTGAGGGTCCAAGGAAAATTGTAGTTGCTATGGGTGATATCTATACGCAACAAGATCTAAAACAAGCAAATCAAGCACAGTAAAAGGTAGTGCATATTATGATCCAAGAATATATCTCTGCTTATCCACAAGGCCTGTCATTGAGTGAGCAGCAGCAATGTCTAGGTAATACACTGGAGCCATTGGCATATAATAGCGTGCTGGCGCGCATGTCAGAGCAACACAGCACAGAACATCTCCAAGCTAGACTTAATGAAATCATTGATGACAATATCATTTTGAGCTTTACGTTTAGCGAGGTGTCAGGCTTTCGTGGTTTAAGACAGGTACCTCACTTAAGTACCAAGCCCGTCATTGCCACCATGACGTTGGAAGCCGATGCCAGCATTAACTTAGCAACACTTGATAGCTTGCAACCTGTGTCTTTGAACCCTGCTGCGGGTCAAAATTTACAAGTGGTCAAAATTAGCCACCGGGATGAAGCATACCTGTTGGTGCGTACCCATGCGCTATGCGTTGATTTGGCCAGTACAGAGAAAATTGTACAGCGCTTGTTAGATCTTAATTTAGCTGTTGAAGAAAGTGTCCAATACCCTGATTTTCTCGCGTGGCTTGAAGAGCTGACTAGCAGCGAAGATTCACTTCAAGGTAAAGCTTATTGGCAGCAGTATATTAGCCAGCTTAATAATAATGCAAAAAATCACTTTGCATTACCGTATCACAAAGCGCCAGAGCAAGGGGCGTTACAAAACCTACAGTGCGTTGATGAAGCATTAGCTGAGTCTACGACAGAAGCGATCACAGCGCTTAGCGCACAATTAGAGGTAGATGCACAAAGCATATACTTATCATTATGGTGGTTATTACTAGCGCGTGTTTCAGGGCAAAGCTTTGTGACCAGTGTAGGTTATGATCCGCGCCAGATGAGCGAAGAGTTGGCTGATGCGCTTGGTGTGTATACGCAGGCATTACCGGTTCAAGTACCACAAGCTAAACAGCAGGTATTAGCAGAGTGGATTAATCAGTTTGCCTTTACCTTGTCTCAGCACATGGAGTGGGCGGAATGTTTTGAGCGCCCTGAAACGCTTGCCAATAGTAGTGTAGTTGCACACTTTGCATCAGAGGTCGTGAGTGCAGAAGCAACCGTCGCGATTGCCGATAACGCAGAATTATCCTTAACTATTGCCGATGACAGAGTGCGACTGCAATTTAATAGCTCAGCTTATTCACATCAAGCCGCAAGTATCTTGTTACAGCAATTTGTTCATTTATTGGCACAAGCCCCGCAATATTTGGCAACAGCCGTGGCTGATATTACCCTTGTTACTGCGCAAGAACAGCAGCGCTTTCTCGCGTTAAATGCAGATCAAGGGCTAACTGCTACCCACGTGCTGGCACAACTTGAATATTTTGCAGACGCTAAAAGTGAGCACATTGCATTGGTAGATGCTGCACACTCACTTAACTACAGCCAACTTACTGTTTTGGTCAATAAGACAGCGCAAGCTCTACAAGCCCATGGAGTAAAGCAAGGCTGTGTTGTGCTGTTATCGCTACCTCGCAGTTGGCAGCAAGTGGTCATGTTACTGGCGGTGATGCGTGCCGGTGCAGCATATTGCCCAATTGACCCAAGTTGGCCAGAGCCGCGCAAACAGCGTGTGATGGACGCGTCTGGTGCAATGCTTCATATAGATGAGCATAATGTTGAGCAGTGGCTACTAGAGGCGCAACAGCTAGAGTTAGACAGTAGTGTGCTACCTGAGTATCAGTTAGCAGACACCGCTTATGTATTGTTTACTTCGGGTTCCACGGGAGTGCCAAAAGGTGTGCCTATTGCACATCAACAACTTGCACAATACTGTACTGCGTCTTCACACGCACTTGAGCTACAGCAAAACCAGCGCTTTGGTCTCACCTCTACCGTTGCCGCAGACATTGGTAATACTACGCTATTCAATGCTTTTTATAATGGTGCCACACTTATTGTTGCCAGTGAGCAGCAAATGCTCGATGGCGACGCATTTGGTCGCTTTGTGGCCGAGCACGCGGTCGATTGCGTCAAGATAGTGCCTTCTCATTTACAAGCATTATTGGAAGTCATGCCAGCCAGTCTGCCAACTAAGTTGATCTTAGGTGGTGAGGCGGCCAAGCCAGCATTAATTCAAAAGGTACATAAGTTAGCGCCGCAAACACAGGTGTTTAACCACTATGGGCCGACAGAAGCCACTGTGGGTGTGATGTCACACTCATATGAAAACAACGCACGCTTTGATGCCGCTGTGCCAAGACTTAGCCAAGTCTTTTCTGGCTCACAAATCTTTATCTTAACTCCTCAAGATGGCTTGTGTGCAACTGGTGAGCAAGGCGAATTATGTATTGCGGGTAAGCAATTGTCAGCAGGATACATTAATGCTGATTCCAGCGGTGTTTTTGTCGATAACAGTCAATGGTCTGAGCGTCTCTACCGTACAGGTGACGTGGCTCGTTATTTACCTGATGGCTCTATTAGTTTATCTGGTCGTAAGGACGACCAAGTGCAGATCCGTGGTTTTAGAGTAGAGCCCAATGAAGTGGCACTGGCTATTACACAGCACTTGGACAATGTAGATTGTTTTGTGGCGGTACAACAGTATGGCAATGAAGCTGTTTTGGTTGCCTTCTTAACTCAGTATTTAGATAAACAAACCGTAGCAAATGAGCTGTTAACTGGAGAGGAAAACCTTACGTTGCAGACGCAGTTACGCGATGTATTACCAGATGCCATGGTGCCTGCTTTCTTTGTCAGTGTGACTGAGTTACCACTGCTTGCTAACGGTAAGGTAGATCGTCAAAGTTTGCCTAAAATTGCCGAGTTGACTTTATCTACTTATGTTGCGCCTAGCAGTCAATTAGAAACCTTACTTGCGTCCACGCTGGCGGATATTTTAGAAGTAGAAAGAGTAAGTTGTGATGCCAGCTTCTTCGATTTAGGTGGGCACTCTCTGTCTGCTATTAAGTTTGCTACACGCATAAAGAAATTACTCTTATTGAATATTGAACCTGGCGTTGTGTTTGATAACCCAAGCATTCAATCTTTGGCTCAAGCACTAAATAACTTAAGTGGTGATCCGTCTAGATTGGAGAAATTAGCATTGACGCAAATTAAGTTGGCGACACTGACGCCAGAACAGCAGGCGGCATTGCGCGAAAAAATGGGTCTGAAAGCCACATAGGTATCAGGGTAAGGGATAACCCAAGATAATTTTGAGACGATAATACCAATTATCTTAATTAAGAGGTCTATTTTGAGGCGAGAAAATCTTGTCGATTACTAGGCAAAAATTTTGCTATTTAGTTGTTCTAAATAAGAAATTTTTAACGCCGTTAGCGTCAGGTTTACTCCTTCAAATTGAGCAAGTATTAAGTCTAATTGGTATAAAGTGGGAGCTGAGGCTCCCACTTTTATTTGAATGGGTATGGGTATGTCAAATAATGAGTTAGCGGATGAACTGGTCGATGGTCTAGATTTGGACTTGTTGGCACAATTATGGAGTGAGCCCGAAGCACAAAGCGACACGACAACTATCGTCGCCACTGAGCACAGCTCAGGTACGCTTTCGTTTCAGCAAAAGCGCTTGTGGCTACTTCAGCAAATTGATCCAACCAGTAACGCCTATGATGTATTACGTGCATATCGTGCGCCTAATGCGTTAGATTTGTTACAGCTCCAGTGCGCACTGGATGCACTCGTTGAATGTCATGATATTTTCCGCACTTATTATCAGTTTGACGGCGCGGCAACTCAGGTGGTCGCGTCGCAGTGTCAGGTGCCATTAACCCTCATTGAAGTAGACACTGAGCTTGATGGTGATGCGCTTTTTGCACAACAAGAGGTCAAAGCATGGTGTGATAAGCCATTTAATTTAAGCCAAGTGCCGCTATTAAAAGCTGCATGGGTGCGTACGGCTCAAGGCGGATATTTATTATTACGCAATCATCATATTGTGAGCGACGCATGGTCAAAAACCTTGATCTTAAAAGACTTGCTAGCGGCATATCAGGGACAAGCACTGACTAAACCATCATGTCGTTACCTAGATTATGCGACGTGGCAAAGTGACTACTTGTTTAATGAAGAGGCCAACAACATTTTAGATTATTGGCAAGGTTACGTGGGTGCAGTACCGCAGCCGATTGCGCTACCTATGGTGGAGCCTGAAAACGAACACCAAGCTCATGCGCTGACATTAAGTTGTCAGTTATCCCGTGTTCAAGTTCAGCAAGTTAACGCTTTTTGCCAGCGCCACGGAAACACTGCCGCAGCGTTATTTATGACGTTATTGCAAGCGACATTAAGCCGCTTTAGTAGTACCGAGCATTTTTTGATAGGCTCGCCTACCGCAGCTCGTAATCTGCCAGAGCTTGCTGATGTGGTTGGGTGTTTTATGAATACCCAGCTGTACAGAAATGAAGTACAAGATGGTGTCACTTTTCTTGATGCGATTGAGTGCAACCAACGACATACGCTGCGTTTAATTAATGAAGATCAAGTACCATTTGAATGGCTTGCGGAGCAATTAGAGTGGCCGGTGCAGTCTGATAGACATCCGTACTTTCAAGTCTTGTTCAACTATTTGCAAAGTGACCCGCAGCCAAGTAGCGACCAAACGATGGCGCTTATCCCCGTGAGCGTAGAAAGCCACACCGCAAAGTTTGAATTATCGTTAGATGTTAGTGTGCAAGAGGGTGCTATTGAGCTTTATTTTGAAGCCGACAGCACGGTGTATAGCCAAGCGCTATTGCAACAATTGCAGCACTGCTATCTCGCTTTATTACACGCTGTGCTGCATGAGCCACAGCAAAGTATAAATAACGTACTTATCCATCAGCCCGACAGCGTATTTTGTGCGCCACAACAAGATAATGATGCTGTCACTATTATCGACCTTATTACTAAACAAGGCAGCCGCCAAGAGTCGTTGGCCATCGCGGATGATAGCGGTGCGCAGCTAAGCTACCAAAAGTTGCTTGAGCTAAGCGCTAACTTTGCCAACTTTCTAATTGCACAGGGAGTGCAAAGCGAAGATAGAATTGCCATTATCACTTCTCGTCAAGCTGACATGGTTATTGCGCTGCTTGGGTGTATGCAGGCGGGGGCGGTGTATGTTCCGATCGACCCGACCATGCCACAACAGCGCCAACAATTAATTTTCAACTCAAGTGCCGCTGTGGCGATTGTGACGAATATCGACACTGTTCATAACCCCGGGAATTTACCGGTTTGGTCAATTGCTGCGGTGAACGAGCGGCAATATCCGCAGCCTCCGTTTATTGTTCGTATCAGGCCGCAGCAGCTGGCTTATATTCTATATACCTCTGGTTCAACTGGTCAGCCTAAAGGTGTTGCGATAAGTCATGGTAATTTAGTTAACTTCATTCTCGCCATGCAGTCTCAATTTTCACTCACACATGACTCAAAATGGTTAGCCTTGACTGCACTGGGGTTCGATATTTCTGGTTTAGAGCTTTATCTGCCTCTGGTCAGTGGGGCGCAGACTTATATTGCTAACTCGGTACTAGAACTACAAGCTACTGACTTAATCGGTATTACTCATATTCAAGCGACCCCTGCGGGGTGGCAGGCCTTATTGGCAAAAGAGTTGATTAGCGCTGCGGTTATTGGTCTGTGTGGCGGAGAGGCGCTGCCTCCGGCGTTGGCTCAATCATTACAAGATAAACAGGTCACACTCTACAACATGTATGGCCCGACGGAGACTACAGTGTGGTCTTCTAGCCACCTTGTCACTGCACATATTCATCTTGGTCATCCGATCCGAAATACACAGTTATATGTGTTAGATCAGCACTTAAACGCTTGTCCGCAGGGCGTATGTGGAGAGCTGTACATCGGTGGTTTAGGGTTGGCACGGGGATATTTTGCACAACCTGCACTGACTGCACAGCGGTTTATCGCCAATCCATTTTCTGACACGGGTGAGCGACTCTATCGCACAGGTGACTTAGTTGAGGTAAACGCCCGTAATGAGCTGCATTTTCTCGGCCGTACAGATCACCAGATAAAAATTAGAGGGCACCGTATAGAAATCGGTGAGATTGAAAGTCAGTTGCTATGTATTGATGGTATAACCCAAGCTGTGGTGGTTGCTCACGATGCCGAGGGGAGCAAGCAGTTGATTGGTTATGTTTGCACCCAGCAGCTGCAAAGTGAAGACATAAAAACAGCGCTGAGTGCACTGGTGCCAAGTTATATGGTGCCAGAGCAACTTATTATACTGGATACTCTACCGCTTAATCACAGCGGTAAAGTGGATAGAAAAGCGCTGCCAGCACCTTCATTACAGCAGACGCAGGGCACATTACCTGTGGGTCATGTTGAGCAAGCATTAGCACGCGTCTGGCAACAGATTTTACAGCGTCAGCAAGTGTTTCGGGAGGATAATTTCTTTGCCCTTGGAGGCAACTCGATTCACGCGCTACGCATGGTGCATCAGTGGCATAAACTTGCCAGACCTGAACCTCTCGTTGCTCAGGCTATCTGGCAAGCGGATAACTTACGTGCCTTAGCTGAGCAAATGGTGGCCTCAAAACAAGCTTCTGTGAGTGATATTTTGCCTGAGTCAGTAGGGGGACGCGCACCCAGTGATTTATTAATATGTCTTCACGATGGCCGTGGATTTACCATGTCATATCGCCCCTTGGCAATGGCGATGCCTGAACAAGTGAGGTGTGTCGGGATCACCCCTGACACTGAGTTATCATCTAGCGATAATTTTAAGACGCTGGCATCTCGTTATGCTCAACAGCTTGGAGACTTGAGCGGCTATGAAAATATTCATGTGTTAGGCTGGTCGTTAGGTGGTGCCTTGGCATTACAGTTGGTCGAAGCGCTCGCATTACATAAATATCAGGTAGCTAACGTCTTCCTCATTGATAGCTGGGATCCCTTTGAACCTGCGAATCAAAGCTCGGAGAGTTGGCGTGATTATATTTTAACGCGACTTTCTGAAAGCGTCGCCGCTCCCGAGCGCTTTACTGATTTTGCGCAAGCGGTAAGAGCGTTTCCATGGTCGGACGGTGATTCTAGTGCGTCAAGAGGTGAGGATATTTCGCGTTTTGTGACAGCGCATCTAGCACTGCTGGAAAAGAATATTGCTGCCATGCCAGTGTCAGAAATTATCCAGACCTTAGAGCAAACTTACTTATTGCGCTGCGCAGGTCGACACGAAGTGGAATATCACACATTAGATACGCCTACCTATTATGCGGTGTGGAGCACAGAGCGCGATGAAGTACTGACTAACGCGTTCAACCAGCGCTTTGGCATTGAGCATATTGAGTATGTGAATGCCAATCACATGGAGATTATTTCTCATGGGAGTGTCATAGAAACTGTACAAAAAGTGATAAAATTAAAATAAACATAGATTGTAAGTGATAATTGTTTTCGTTACCATTGCAGGTAATAAGAAAAGGAGATTATGACGATGCAATCAGTAGGTAAGCGATTACTGATATTAGCCAGTATTGTTCCGCTATCCAGTTGGGCAGCAGAGCAATCACTGGCAAGTGAAGATATAGAGGTAATAGAAGTGCTTGGACGAGATTCGGAAAAGCATTTTGCTACGTATACGTATTCCGCAACTAAGACTGCTGCTGATATTTTAGATTTACCGCAATCCATTAGTGCAGTGACCAAAGAGTTAATTCAGCAACAGGGATTGATGCGCCTGAATGATGTAACGCCTTTTGTTAGCGGTGCCAGTGAGTTTTCGGTATACAACGATATTACTATTCGCGGTTTTCGCAGCCAAGATGATCGTCGCCTCAATGGTATGCGCACGTACAATGACTTTTGGTCACAAACAGCCATCGCGCATGTCGAACGGGTAGAAGTGATAAAAGGCCCAGCCTCTGCAATTTTCGGTGATGCCAGCCCCGGTGGTGTCATTAATACGGTAACCAAAAAACCGCTCGCAACCAGTCGCCATGAGCTAAGTGCTCGTATCGGGAGTTATCAAGAGAAGTATGTGGCGCTTGATACCACTGGTGCTGCGAATCAATCTGAGTCAATATTATATCGCTTAAATGTTGGTTACGAAGATTCAGAATCTTTCAGAAATCAAGCGTTTAACAAGGGCTTGTTGGTCTCTCCAAGCGTTACTTTTCTTGCCAGTGATACCCTCAAGCTAAACTTGGAGTTTGTCTATTCAGACAGTGAGGGGATTTTAGAACGAGGCCAGCCCAATATTCGTGGCAGTCAACAGTTGGGCGCGGTGCCAATCGAAGTCTCGGCCACCCAGCCTGGGGACCATTTAGATACTGAAAGTTTGATTAGTAGCCTTGCCGTTGATTATCGTTTTAGCGACTCATGGTGGCTAGCTGTACAGTATATGCACCAAGATAGTGACCAAGATTTAATCGAGCATGGTATTGGAAACTATGTTGATGGCTCTGACTCTGTGGTGAATCTGCGTTACATTGATCGTAACTCTGAAGCAGAGTCGGACTCGTTCTCCAGTTATCTAAATGGTAATTTCTATACTGGAAACATCGAACATAATGTTGTCATTGGTTATGACTATATTGACAGGTTTAGAGAATCTAGTCAGCGTGTGGCCAATAATGCAATACAGTTCGATATTCTAAACCCGGTTTACCAGCGTCGCGACACGGCCAGTTATAATGCAACTCAGCGCCCTGTGTTTGGGGGTAACCTACAAAGCGAAGGGATTTATATACAAGACCGCATCGTGCTTGGACAATGGTCGCTATTAGCCAGTTTACGTGAAGAGCGCTTTGACCTTGATAATACGGGTGGTGGTAGCTCAAAAGACAGCCAGTTACTGCCAAGGCTTGGCACTGTATACAAACTGTCCGATACGCAGAGCGTTTATGCCAGCTGGATGCAAGGGTTTGAGCCACCTCCACTGTATTCAAATAACCCTGAGCAAGGTGGACCATTTAAACCACAAGATAGCGAATTATACGAAGCCGGTTTTAAGGCACGTTTATTCAATGATAACTTACAAATAACAACAGCAATTTATCAAATTACTCGTGAAAATGTTGTGCTATATGATGCTGAAGCATCCGCTAAAATTGATTTCGCTCGCTACATGTATCGTCAGCGTGGTGCTGAGCGGGCGAGAGGATTTGAGTTTGATCTCAACGGTCAATTGAGCGAACAGTTCTCAATTATTGCTAACTATGCTTACAACTCAGCAAAAGTAACCAAAGATCTGAATGACAGTGAGATTGGGAAACGTAAAGAAGGTGCTGCTAAGCATATGGCGACAATTTGGTCGCGGTATCAATTTAATGATAATTGGTCTGTAGGTATTGGCGCCAACTACGTCGGTGAGCGTCCGACATCATCAGAAGGACTATTGCTGCCAAGCTATGTGCTGTATAACGCGGGTATTTATTATCAAGCGGATGACTGGAAAGCATCACTGGTAGTAGATAACCTATTTGACAAAGTACATTGGACCGGCGGTTACAGCTATAGCCAGCTATTCCCAGGTGATCCGCGTAGCGCGAGCTTAGCGATTAACTATCGATTCTAAACAAGGAGAGTGAAGTACGCGCTGTTGCGACTTCCTTTTTAGGTGAAAAAAATGACAGCAAAACAATGGTTCAGTTGGCATAGTTTAAGCGGCGTTTGGTTTGGCTTACTATTATTCGTGATCTGTTGGACAGGGGCATTTGCTACCATTTCTTATGAGTTAGATTGGCTATTTGATGATACGGTTCGTGCGCCAGAGAGCAGTCCTCAAGTGAGCTTGGCGAGTGCATATGAAAAGGTGCAAGAGACTTATCCGGACGCGCGAATCGGGATTGCTTTTGCAGGTGCCGAGGCACATTTTGCGCACGACTTTGTGGTGCGCTTACCCGACAACCCATGGCAACATATTTATGTTGATCCCTATACCGGGAATATTCAAGGAGAAACGAGCTTTTTGAATATTCAACGGTTTTTCCGAGACTTTCATATGCACTTCTTTGGTGTGTTCGATAGTATCGTTTCTTACTATTTGGTTTTGGCGTTTGCAATTCCGATCACCATATCAACACTGACGGCACTGTACCTTTATCGAGGATGGTGGCGTAAATTTTTTACATTAAAACTCAGTGGAGACACTCGCGCGAAAGTCGCCAGTACCCATAAATTGGCTGGAGTATGGAGTCTATGGTTGGCTGTGGTCATTGCCGTGACCAGCATGTGGTATTTATTTGAGTTTGTTAGGATGGACTTAGCTGATGGCAAAACGGCATATACTGATGTTGGGCAGTTCGCTGTAAATCCATTGCCTGAGTTGGCAGCACAAGATAAACCTCAACTATCAGTGGTGACACTCGCAGCTAAGGTTAAAGAAGCGCGACCAGACTTAGATATTAGAGCCATCCGCTATTCTGGCGGTTACTTTTATGCTGAAGGCCAGGCTAATGATGTATTGGTCAGAGACCGCGCTAACAAGGTTTATGTCAACCCATACACAGGTGAGATAGTCTATAGCCAAACTGCATCTAGCCAAGGGTTATATTGGCGATTATCTGACACTGCGGATCCCTTACATTTTGGTAATTTTGCAGGAGTTTGGGTAAAAATACTGTGGTGTATATTTGGCTTAGCGCTGTCATTTTTAGTGCTTAGCGGAACCTATATGTATGTTAAACGTCAGTTGAAACTGCGTCGCAAAGAAGATCTTCGCGGTGTGAAGGTGTCTCTGGGGTTAAGCGGTGCACTGCTGTTGTGCATTGGATATTATGCCTACCACACACTGATGGGGTATGGCATTGCTGGCCAGTTCCCGGTGTTGCCATTGGGCTCTAAACTATTTTTGGTTGTATGGACATTATTAACGTGCGCCATTATCGCTATCTGGATAAAAGCGTTGCTGAATCTATGTCGCGAAGCAACGCTCGTGAATAAGCCTGAGGCTAAGCCTAAAGCGAAGCCTAAAGTGTCGCACCACCATCTATAGTGAGCACTTGCAAGGTAGTATGCGAACTCAGTGATGAAGCAAAAAATAACACTGAATTGGCAATTTCTTCTGGTGTCGCCAGTTTTTGCAGTGGGATCCCAAGCTTGTATTGGCTTGCAAAACCCTGAATAACTTGGTCGGCACCTGAATCATCTAACCACATACCGGTTTGCATCGGGGTTAATGTTGACCCCGGTGCGATAACATTGGCACGTATGCCATAAGGGGCTAATTCTAACCCCGCGGTTAGGGTCAATTGTGTTGCAGCAGATTTAGAGGCACAGTAGGCGGCCATACTTTGACGTGGTGTATGACTGGCATTTGAGCTAACCGTTACAATACTGCCGAGACCTTGCTGTTTGAAGTGACTTGCACAGGCTTTTAGAAACACAAACACGGCTCCTGCGTTAACGTGTTGACAGTGCTGCCATTGCTCTAATGAGTGCGACTCTAATTCACCTAACTCAAGTACCCCTGCGACATTAAGTAAATTATAAGGGGCAAGACCCTGCTGGATAAGCTCAGTCAATGTAGCTTGTAGTGTTGTTAAGTCTTCGAGATCGCACTGTACTGCTTTAAACAGGTTATGAGTACGGGGAAATTGTTTATCAAAACCAACAACGCGCGCGCCAAGTTGAATGAATTTTTCCGCAATACTTTGACCTATCCCTTGGCCTGCACCTGTGATCCAAACCACCTTATTGCGATACTCCTGTTGCAGCAGACTATCAAACCCCATGTTCTAACTCCTGTGTAATCGCGTTACAAGATAAAGCCGGTGTGCGTGTCCAGCGACTCGCGGTTGAGACGATGGCCTGTGCAATTGCACTAATTTGCTTTGATGAATATCTGGCATGGTTGTAATCAATATCAAACTGCGCTGGCTCATCACCATTTAGGTAGATTTGGATCATCAGGTCATCAGTGGTACCTGCACTGAGAATGTGACTACGCGTTGTTATCTCGCCATAACGAGGATGACTGGTAAACGGTAGAATGTTAATTGTCGGGCCGCTTATCTCAATGGATTTACCTTGTTGTTTACGGTCGCGCTTTAAGTGCTCTACGCGGTAGCACTGTAAGGACTTCAGGCGCTTAATTTGTTTATTGATGTGCTTTGCAACATGCTTTAACCCATCCGCCGACGGCAAAGTCAATGGTAATGGCAGAACATTGCTTTGTACCGTCGGACAGGAGAACTCAATAGCACAGTGGCGATTCATCATCACAAGCCCTAAGGTGACTTCAAAGGTACTGTGCTTGGCGGCTAACACGGCTGCAATGACGCTCAGTAAAATTTCACTTGGGGCGGCATCCACATAATTTGCGGCAGATTGTAACGTTTGCCATTGGGGACGTGTTAACCCGAAGTGATAACGTTGATTAGGTGCTGTGATCGCGGCTTCACTATGACTAAAGCTTTGTGCCGGTGGGTGTTGATCCAGCCACTGGTTTAAAGACGCTTTAGCCTCGGATAGACGTTGTTGATATTTGTCGCTGGTGTGTAAATCAAGTAGCTGTTGTTGCGTGGTAAATTGGCAATGAGGCATAGGTTTACCCGCGTTTAATGCGTTATAACAGCGAGTTAAAGCTTGATGAAATAACCCAAAGCCATAGCCATCCAGCACGATGTGATGGCCAACAATAAAACAATAATCTTGGCTTGGCGTACGTACTAATTTAAATTGCATTAAGCAGTCAGTAGCCAAATCAAACGATTTGCCGAGCGTTGTGGCAACCTGCTGAGACATAAACTCTGCGACTGAGACAATATCATGGTCAAGATACTCAATGTTCAATGAGGGCTGAATATTTCCCACAATAATGCTGGGGGTAAAGCTGTCATCATGAATAAAGTGACTACGTAATAACTCTGTTTGCTCAAATACATGATGCAGCGCGGCTTTAAACAGCGCGGCATCGATTTTACCGTGAAACTCTAAACACTCGGCAACATTAAACAAATTACCTTGGCCACTGATGGTATGCAGCAGCCACATGGCATGTTGAGAGTCAGTTAATGGCAACGCCATTATTCAGCCATCCGTGTTTCTAACAGCTCCACCCAAGCGGCAAGCGTTGGTACTTGTGCAAGCTCGATGAAATTAGTCTCAATACCTTGTTGCTGCCACAAAGAAATTAAATTCATGACTTGTACAGAGTCTAAGCCGTAATCAATGAGGCTTTCATGTTCATCAAACTCATCAGGTTCACAATCAATTAATGGCAAGATAAACGCTTTTAATCCGTCTAGAGTGGTCAAGTCTGTACTGGCTTCACCAATAAGCTCTGCGGTAGTAAGCACTTTACCTGCACGTTGACTGATGATGTGAAGTGCCATCATATGTTCATCTTTGGTGAAATCTGCGATTGCATCTGCGACAACAAAGGGTTGGATATCTCGCATAAACGCATCTATTGCTGTGGTCATTACACCGATATGACCATAAATACCGACAATCAATAGTTGATCACGCTGCTGAGCTTGCAGTTGGCTTTCAAAATCACATTTTTGAAATGCGCTATACCGCCACTTGGTCAGTACCGTGTCTTTTTCTGTGGGGGCAAGTGCATCAACGATAGGTTGCTGGCTGGGATCTTGTAGTCCAGCTCCCCACATATCAAGTAGTAAGCCGCGCTCATTACGACCTTGTTTAATTGGCTGAGCGGTGTAGTAGACTGGAATATCATGCTCATAACAATACGCTTTTATACGTTGAATATTTTCTATCATGGCGGTGACTAATGGGTTGTCTTGGCCATAAAAAGAAACAAAATAATGCTGGACATCATGGATCAATAACGCTGCACGGTGTGGCTCTAGCTGCCACTCTACGCGATTTGGTGCAAGCTCAGCGGCGCGCGGCAGAGCATAGTGATTTAATTTAGGTATACTCATGTTACTTCTCTAAAATTGTGGGGTAGGTTGCTGAACTTCGGTTTCGTTACGAAGCTGTTTTTTATCGACTTTGCCAACAGGCGTTAACGGTAAGTTGTCTATAAACTTAAACTTATCTGGCACTTTGTAGTCAGCGATACCCTGCTCGCGCAGGTATTTTCGAAGTGCAAGTGCTTTAACTGGTATACCAGTAAGAAAAGCAAAACTTTTTTCACCTAACGTTGCATCTGGCATAGCTACAATCGCGGCTTGTTGAATATTTGGATGCCCGAGTAAAAGGTTCTCGACTTCTTCTGCTGCGATCTTTTCACCACCACGATTGATTTGGTCTTTCACTCGACCGGTGACGATGAGGTGGCCAGATGGTAAACGTTTTACCAAGTCTCCGGAGCTATAAAAACCATGCTCATCAAAGGCACTTTGATTATGTTCAGGTGAGCGATAGTAACCGCGAATTGTATAAGGCCCTCTTGTTAAGAGTCGCCCTTCTTCACCATCTGGTACTAAGTTACCTTGCTCATCGACGACTTTGATTTCATCGTCTTCACTGATTGGTCGACCTTGTGTATGAAGGATATGCCAAAGATCATCATAGCGGGTATAGTTAACCAACCCTTCAGCCATGCCAAATACTTGTTGTAGCTGGCAGCCAAGTAGTGGCTTAACTTGCTCTGCAATGGTCAGGCTTAATTTAGCGCCACCCACTTGAATTACCGCGAGGCTTTGTAAGTTATGTGCGCTTTTTGGTGCGTGCTGTAACCACAGTTGTAAGGCTGGAGGAACTAAAGCCGTATGGGTAACTTGGTATCTTTCTATTAACTGGAAGCAACTGCTTGGGCTGGGATCGTTTGCCATCACAACCGTGCCGCCTGCGGCAAAAACCCCAAGTGCGCCAGGGGAGCTTAGTGGAAAGTTATGAGGCGCAGGGAGGGCGCATAAATAAACATGTTGCTCTGTTAATTCGCAAATATCTTTACTGGCGACCACAGAGTACAAATAGTCATTGTGGGTGCGCGGAATAAGTTTAGGTGTTCCTGTACTGCCGCCCGAAAGTTGGAAGAACGCCACGTGTTCAGGGTTTAAATCAGGGGCAATAAATGCGCGGGGCTGAAGGTAGGCCTGTTTTAATAGGCTATTACCTTTGGGGTGATCCACCAACGTCGTGCGAATACTTGGGTACTGTTGTTGTAATGTTTGAATAAAAGCGTCATCACGATACAGCTCATGCGCTGAAGAGACAATCAGTACTGTTGGTTCAAGTTGCTCGCAGTAACTGTTAATTTCTGTCTGTTTATGGCTAAACAGCGCACATACGGGGGCTGCGCCTAACTTTAGCAAAGCAAATAAGCTAATATAAAATTCAACTTGGTTTGCCAGTTGAATAAGCGCAGTATCTCCTTGCTGGATCCCTTGAACGGCAAGGTAAGCAGCCAAGTGATCGCTATACGCTTCAAGCTCTTGATACGTCAAACTACGGTGAGCATCAATAACGGCTGGTTTCTCGCCATGTTGTGCGAGCTGATCGCTGATGACTGAAGTTAGCGGGCGGTCTTGCCAATAACCTTTTTCACGATAGCGCTTTGCTAGCTCAGGGGGCCAAGGGGTAAAATCAATTTGCTTCATGGAGTTTATTTCTCATTGCGTAGTATGTTTGCTTTATTTCGAGTGCATTCAACATGGTATTGAGTTTTGCCTCTGTTTCTAACCACTCCGAGCGGGGATCAGAAGCCGCCACTATGCCTGCGCCAGCAAAGAGTGTCGCAGTGTGTTTATATAGCTGCGCACAACGTATTACCACTACCCATTCACCGTTACCCTGCTTATCAAACCAGCCAATTATTCCTGAGAATAAGCCTCTGCTATGTTGTTCTAGTTCCGCTATTTTTGGATAGGCAGCAGAGGTCGGCTTACCGCATAGCGCAGGGGTGGGGTGCAGCTGGTTGGCAATCATCAAGCTGTGAGTTTCAGGATGTTGTAAGGCACCAGAGATCACAGTGGATAAATGCCACATGGTGGCTGTACTTAATAATTCAGGCTGGGCAGGGATATTTAGTTTACTGCAAAATGGACTAAGTACTTGCTGGATGTCTTCAATGACCACAGCATGCTCATATCTATCCTTTTTTGATGCAAATAATACGCTGCGTCGATGGGCTTCTTCCTTTGGGCACGGATCTCGTGGAATAGACCCAGCTAATGGGTTGGTGGTTAACGCTTCAGCTTGCTTTTTGAGTAACAGCTCAGGGCTTACTCCCATTAATGTCGCGCCATCTATCGTCGGGAATGAAAAGTGATACCCTGACTGACTTTGCTGTAATAAATTACGTAGCACCAAGTGGTGATTTATTGGCTGATCGAAATCCAGCTGTGTTTGCTTACTGAGTACAATTTTGTCTAGCTGCTCGCTATCGAATAATTGCTTCGCTTGAACAACCGCTTGCTCAAATTGCGCCTGCGATTGAATGTCTGTAATTGCTGATAGGTGGTTCTTTTGCCCATGAACAGGAGCCAATTCAGCATCAAACCAAGCGTTAAACGCGGCTTTATCCCAGCGCGATACCTTTTCCGGAATGATGACTTGTGCCTGTTCTGTTTTGCAAAACGGCAGTGCTGCAAATGCGATGGTGTCATCAGGCAGGTCACGCATGTTAGCGCTAATGTTGGCAACCAGTTGTGCGGTATCGTTGATCGGTAGCGTAATGCGTTTGCGCACGCCTTGACTGACTAGGCAGTGCGTTCCTGTGGTAAAGAGGCAGTTTTTCTCCGGGTTAAACTGCGCGGCTTTTGTATATTGTTCGAGCTGAATAACTTGACTGAAGTCCATGAGCACACCTCGCTGACAAAGCAGCAGTGAAAACGAATTAATTGACATCAAGACGAAGGTAAACAATAAAGATTTAGATTTATATGTCGTTAGTTGCCATCATTGTTTTATACAGAGCTCGCTGTTGTTGGCGTGCATCGGCATGATGTGGTTGTTTGGGGCAGTCACGGCAAAGCTTGCTATTACTTACCTTGTGTAAAAAGCAACAGGATGCTCTTAATTGATAAGGGCCATGTGTATCACTAAGCTCGATTCGAGGCGCGTAAAATGGGTTAGGCAGTTGTCCTAAGTATTTTGACTGGGTGAGGGTCTCAAAGTCTTCCTGCGTCTCTTTGCGCCTGCCAGTATAATGAAGGATTGTGGGGAAAAACTGCCTTAGTCTAAAAGCGCAATTGCTCCATAAAACAGGTTCAGGCACACCAAAGTGCTGTACTAAGAAACGATGTAATGGCACCAAGTGCTCAAAGATGAAGCTGTCGTATTTTTCCAAGGTAGGCTGCGAAGCCATAGCGGTGCCTTGGTGTGGTAATTGTAGCTGCCAATGATTGGTGTCTATGCTTACCTGCTCAGTTGCAAAAGGTAGTTTACGATTTAACACGCTGTGTACAAACAGCACCGAAGGCATGATCTGTAAGGTGTAGTGCATATGCCATACCGAAGCTTGTGCTCTTTTACCTTTCACTCCTTTGGCAGCACTGAATTGCGCAATTGCCTCGCTAAGTGTCACCACGCGCTCGAGTTGTTGAGACAATGGCGTTTGCGTTTCGCTGATCAATGAAACGCCGCGTGCGTATTGTGCAAGTGTTGGTGACAAGTAAGGTTTGAGAATAGGTAACATGATTTAGGCTATCGGGTTTTTAATATATGACGCGATCCAAGTGAATTTTTTTAGTTCAAAGTCGTCCTGTAAGGGATTTGATCATCCTTGGGAGAAATCGTGTTAGTTTTTCTGATAAAAAAGACTTGGCAGCGCTTTGTTGCGACAGCACTTAGCAGTATTATTTTTGGCATTATCAGTGTTTCATTGGTGGCACTGATCAATGAAATTATTAATGCTAATGGTGAACGTCAAACTGAGTATTTTATGGTGTTTGCTGCGCTTGCCTTGGCGGGTGTTGTGGTACAACTTATTTCCAAGTTGGTCGCTGAGCAGCTCAGTGAGCATAGTCAGGCTGAATTGCGAAAGTTAGTTGCAGATAAAACCATAGAAGCGAAAATCAGCAATATAGAAGCGCAAGGAGACGCAAAGATCAAATCTTGCTTAACTGAGCATAGCCTCAAGGTTGCAGGGTTTTTTATGAGTATGCCAGGGATTTTAACAAATGCCATGATAGTCTTGGGTGCTTTTGTATACATGGCGTGGCTAGATTGGGTTATCTTTCTTTTTGCGCTGCTCACCTTAGTACTTGGCTCGGTGAGTTATAGCTTTGCAAACAATATAGCCTTTAAGAAAATTGCTAATGCAGCGGCGATGCAGGATGGCCTTTTCCATCAGTTTGATGCCATAACAGACGGCATTAAAGAGCTTAAACTTAATCGCAATAAGCGCGCATTTTTTAAACAAGAAGTCCTCCATCCAGCCATTGATGCCTTGCGTAAAGAACGTATCGAAGGGGTATCGATATTACATATGGCATCATCGTGGGGGGGCTTTTTAATTTTTACTTTCATTGGTGGCGCACTTTTCTTCCTTTCACAGCAAACCGGTGAAGAGAGTCAGCGTATTATGTCGGGCTTTGCATTATTGTTTTTGTATATGCTTACGCCTCTTGAAACCTTACTTGCCAACATACCCAGAGCATTTGCTGCGCAAGCCTCTGCGAACACCATTAAGACACTAAGTGATGAGCTGGTCAATGAGGATGAGAGTCGGGTACCAGCACTTGCAAGCTTTGAACGCATTCAATTACAGTCGCTATGTCATCGCTACTATCATGAGCAAAGTGACGATATATTTTCATTGCAGCCGATTGATATTGGGTTTAAAAAGGGTGAGTTGATTTACCTAGTTGGTGGTAACGGCAGTGGCAAGACTACTTTTGCTAAAGTGCTGTGCGGCCTATATGAAGCTGATGAGGGGCAGATTAAAGTAGATAATCAAGCGATCACATGCACTGATTTAGATGGCTATCGGCAGTTATTTAGCACTGTGTTTGGTGACTATTACCTATTTGATCGCCTGTTAAACGTGCCATGTGAACAATTGGAGCAAAAAGGTAACGCGCTAATTCGTAAACTTAATCTTCATCATAAGGTAAGTATCGAGGCTGGCCGTTTTACCACTCAGCGTCTTTCTCAGGGTCAGCGCAAGCGCCTTGCACTAGTCGTTGCTTATTTAGAGGATCGACCATTTTACTTATTTGATGAATGGGCTGCTGATCAAGACCCTGTTTTCAAAGATGTGTTTTACCGAGAGTTGTTGCCAGAGCTGAGAGACAAAGGAAAAACAGTACTAGTCATCACTCATGATGATAAATACTTTGCTTTGGCAGATAGATTACTCAAGATGGAAAATGGCTGTTTAACAGAGGTAACACAATCACCTGTTACACCAATACCAACGCTCGCTTAATACCAATTTGACTTAATATTTACTCAATTTGAAGGAGTAAATCTGACGCTAACAGCGTTAAAAATTTCTCATTTAGAACCACTAAATAGCAA
>NZ_RCSQ01000009.1:0-35162 GCF_004103255.1 Pseudoalteromonas sp. PS5 | reverse complement strand
AAATAGCAAAATTTTTGCCTGGTTATCGACAAGATTTTCTCGCCTCAAAATAGACCACTTAATTAAGAAAATTGGTATAATCTAATAACTACTGCTTTTTTGCCATATTAACAATAATACTTATAACAATAGAGTCTGTATGACGATAGGTTTTACTGTAATGCCATGCGCTTGTCATAATCAGCTGCTTAATTGGACAATATTGATGTTAGGAGTATAAGTTAAGAAAACCCTCTCTCTGACTTATTGTTACAATTTAGGGCTTGGTATTATAAAGCTTAATAGTTGACTTAAAGGCAATAAGGCAGCACATTAACACGAATGGTCAAGGTAGATTAGGTGACATGAATGTCCAACTTTAAAATTTGGCAATTAGTTAGCCTGCTGTGTGTAATGAGCTTTCTGCTAGGCTGTGAATCAAAAGAAGAGCGCCTCCAGCAAACCATCACACATACACTTCAAGACGCCTCAACAGCGATTAATACGTTGGGTACTGCGCTTGATAAAAAACAGCTAAGAAATGCCAACCTATTGACTGAGTATGGCAAAGTACTCGCTCAGCAAAAACCTCAACTTAGTGAAATTGCTAAAATCATCGCACAAGATGCAACGAGCAGTGGCACACTTTATCAGAGTTTATTGACTCGTTATCAATCCCTTAAATCTCCAGCTCCGACAATGAGCAGCGACGATATCATTAACCAAGCAATACTGTTAAAAGAGGCAGCCTCAATTAGTCTGTTTAATGATGCACTAACCGATCCTATCAATGTGTTAGCGGATATGTCTGATGGTAAATTAGCCCGTGTCGGTGCTATCAGCCAACAGGCAGAACACATAACAAACAATGGTCAGGCAGCGGTGGGTAACCAGCTTGTCGGTAATGCAAACTATGGTGAATGGCAAACTGACTCAAATGGAACAAGCTTTTGGGTGTGGTATGGTGTTTATCGCATGCTTGGCGACATTGTCGGCGACGTCGAATATGGCCGCTGGAGTAAACATCGAAGATATAGCTATTACAGCGACTATGGTCGCCACAGATATACCAGCTATAAGAGCTACAAACGCCAAACTGAATTAGTGAAACGCACTAAGCAGTCCTATCAACGCCAAGGCAAACAATTTACTAGTCCTTATGCGAAGAAAAAAGCTGGCGCATCAGGGCTAAGCCGAAGCAGTAATACCCCCTCGTCGGTTACGCGAAGCAGCTATTCAAGAGCTTCCAGTTCAGGCTCAATTCGCAATAGCTCAAGTAGAACCTCCCGCGGCGTAAGCCGGGGCAAATAGCGCATATATAGCGGAGTTAACACATGTATCAATTTAACGGATTAACAGCTTGGACTTTTCAAGCATTGCTAATAGATATGGCGGTGATCGTCGCGCTATTTGTTAGCTTAAAATATATTAAAGGCTTGGTGTCTAACCTCCACGCCAACGACGAGATCACAGAAAGAGACAATTTTGCTTTTGGCTTGAGCTTTGCAGCTGGGTTAACTGGTTTAGCTATCGTTATCTCAGGCATAACCAGTGGCGCATTTGCCAGTTCACTTGCTCAAGAAGCGATTCAAATGGCAGGTTATGGCATCGTGGGGATCGTACTGATTAAACTTGGTCACTTTTTTCAAGACAAAGTTGCGCTGCGAAAGGTCGACCTACATGATGAGATCATCAAAGGTAACGTCACAGCTGCACTTATCGACTTTGGCCATGTGGTAAGTGTTGCCATTGTGATACGCTCAGCCTTGTTATGGGTGCTTACTGAGGGATGGTATGGCTTACCCATCGTCGTTGCCGCTTTTGTTATCGGGAACATCTGTATGTTATTGGTAACTCAGTATCGTGTACAACTATTCAAACGCACCAACAAGAGTGGCGACTGCTTACAGCAAGCAATTAAAGACAACAATGTTGCTGTGGGGATCCGTTACGCTGGCTTTTTAATCGGCTCTGCTTTGGCGCTTACCGCAGCTTCGGGTATCGCTCCTTATGTTGCCGACGATATCAATGCTAGCCTGCTATATTGGAGCCTTTGTGCCCTTGGCAGTGTGCTGCTTTTTATTGTTCTACACTTGGTGATGATCAAAATCATCCTTGCTGGCAAAGATATTTCTGATGAAGTAAATAGACAAAAAAATGTTGGTGTTGCAGCCATTTCAGCGGCACTCTCTTTTGCGATTGGCTTAACGATGGCAAGTTTGCTAGGTGCCTAACTCTTGAGCGAAACAGCACCACAAACTTCAACAAAGGTGGCCGGCAACTGGTCGTTGCTCGGTCACGACACATTACTTATCGGCGTAATGGCTATTTTGGCTGGTTGCGGCCTTATTTACGAATACTTACTCTCCCACTATGCTGGACGCGTTTTAGGCTCTGTCGAAAGTGCAATTTATGCAATGATAGGCACCATGATTGTTGCCATGGGTATTGGCGCTTTCTTAGCTCGTTGGTTCAAGGATCCTTTTACAGCCTTTGCTTGGCTTGAAAGCTTAATCGCACTGCTGGGAATGAGTAGTATTTTGATCATTGCCAGCGTCATCGCGCTCACCTACACGCTGCCCCATACATTATCTAGTATCTACAGCTTGCCGACAGACAGCCTGCTTGATGGCATGCCGTTTGAGCAACTACAAGACTTTGCACGATTTCTTCCCTATGTATTTGGATTAATCTTAGGTATTTTTATCGGCATGGAAATTCCACTGATAGCGAGGATCCGTCAGCAAGTATATGGCCGTTTTCTTGAAAATAACGCTGGTACTATTTATGGCGCAGACTACATCGGGGCAGGCGTTGGTGCAGCGATATGGGTGACCATTATGCTGGCACTGCCAATCATGCAAGCCGCGGCATGGACAGCACTTTTCAATATTATTGCTGGATTGATTTTTTTATGGCGCTATCAAGCCCATGTAAAGCTATCTAAACTACTTTTTGTCTGTCATTTTCTGTTACTAGGGATCTTTTTTATCATCTTAAATAATGGCTCTATTTGGATGAAAGATCTAAGCAATGTCTTGTACAAAGACAAAGTCATTTACTCAGAAGCAACCAAGTATCAGCATGTTGTCATTACCGAGCGTTTGAGTCGCACACAGCCGACTCCCATTAATGACTTATTCCTAAATGGCCGACTGCAATTTTCGTCTGTGGATGAGCAAATCTACCATACCATGCTCGTCTACCCTGCCATGCTTGCTTCAAATCGTCGTGAAAATGTCTTGATCATTGGCGGTGGCGACGGGCTCGCATTACGCGATGTATTAGAATGGCCCGTAAAAAGTGCCACCTTGATAGATTTGGATGGGCAATTACTGTCGCTATTTGGCTTGGCGGATCAACCGTTTCCTCAAAAACCAGAGATCACAGCCAAACTGACTACATTAAACAAGGGGGCGTTAAACGATCCGCGAGCTACTGTCATTGTTGCAGACGCATTTTTAGAAGTTGAAAAAATGCTCGATCAAGGGCGGCAGTTTGACACTATCATTATTGATTTACCCGATCCAAACCACCCTGATTTGAACAAATTGTACAGCGACTATTTTTACAACCATGTGCGTCAGTTACTCGCACCAGACGGCGCCTTGGCAATTCAATCAACTTCACCCTACCATGCTAAAAAAGCTTTTATTAGTATCGCTAAAACCGTAAAGCATGCAGGCTTCACCCATGTGGAACAATATCAGCAAAATATTCCCTCATTTGGCCAGTGGGGTTGGACAATTGCAACTAGAGCAGGACAACCAGCAAGTGAAAGAATTCGCACTGTCACGACGTTGCCTGTGGCAAGTAATTGGATCAATAAAAATTATTTATTATCTACTTTTGCATTTCCAAATCACTTTTTTGATGACGCAAAAGATATAGAAGTCAATCAGTTAGGGACGGGAAAGCTCTATGATTATTATCGCCAAGCATGGCAAACTGAAGATGAGTTGTACAAAAATTAACGCGCGACCATTGACATAATATGTCTTACGTGCAAATCTTAACTCAGACATAATATGTCAATACGAAAAGGTAAATGAAGATGGAATTAAATGAACTATCAATCAAATTAGCATCATTTGAAACTGAAGGTGCTAACTTCGAATCATTCCTAATCGCTAATGAGGGCGAGCAGGATGTATTGCAAGTGATTGTTGACGGAAATGACGAATTACCGATTTTTGTAACTCAGACTGAAGAGCAACTAGTGTGTATTAGTTACTTGTTCAACGAAAATGAAGTGAAACCTGAGTTGCTCAACGAGTTAAATGAAGCATTATTAAAACTCAATGTGCCTATTCCTCTGAGTGCGTTTGCTAAAATTGATGAGCAGTATGCAATATTTGGTGCTCTAGCTGTTTCCTCCTCAATTGATGAAATCACGCACGAACTTGTCACCTTAGCTGATAATGCCATTGAAGCTTTAGATGCTGTGACTATGTATTTGAATGATTAGTATTGGAGTTGTGAGATGAGTATTTTAAAGAAATTATTTACCGCGGTCCGTGGTGGTGCGAGAGAAGTTGGTGAATCAATTGTTGATGCAAACGGCATCCGTATTTTCGAACAAGAGATTGCAGATGCCAAAAACGCGTTAGCCAAAGCAAAGAAAAGCCTTACGGAAGTGATGGCTAAAGAAATGCAAACTAAGCGCAAACTCGCATCGCTTGAAGACAGCATCATTGAACATGAAAACTACGCAGGTGAAGCACTAGAAAAGGGTAATGAAGCGCTTGCGGTTGAAATAGCAGAAAAAATCAGCGAATTTGAAGATGAGCGTGCAGAGCACCAACAAGTGCTAGATGGCTTTAGTAAACATGTAATCTTATTGAAGCAACAAATTAAAGAAGCCGAAAAGTCAATAAAGGAAAATCAACGCCAACTGACTATGGTTAAAACCACAGACAGCGTTCAAAAAGCGACCATGGCAGTGAACAGCACACTAAACACCAATGAGTCATCAATGGTAAATGCCCGTCAATCTCTTGAGCGTATCAAGCAGCGCCAACAAGATAGACAAGACCAACTTGCCGCAGCGAAAGAGCTAGAAGCAGCTGCCAGTGGTGCTGATTTAAAAGCAAAAATGGCTGAAGCTGGAATTGGCTCTACGCCAAAGAGCAACGATATTCTTGAGCGCATTAGAGCGAAGCAAAACAAGTAAACTTGCTATTTTTTAAGGAGGGAGGCCTAGCCTCCTTTTTATCATTTTTGATAACCCTATAGGTGCATCATGTTTGGTTTCTTTAAATCTAAAAAAACACCTGAGCGACAACTTGATCATGCCAAAGATCTAAAAGTTGGAGACATGCTCACTATCATTGATTCATTTGCATACCCAAGTTGGCTAAAAGGCAAAACACTCAAAGTGATTGGGGTGCAAACATACCAATATGAACGAAGTGCCGAATACGAATTTGTGCTTGAAAGTGATTCAGGCAAGGTTACTTTTTTACAGATAGAACAAAGCGATGGTGAAGAGTACGCCAACTTCTCAATCAAGATCCAACGAGAAGATGTCGACGCGATTTTCAGTCTTGATGAGTTCGCACGGATTTTTGATGAAGAGTCGCTGACTCACATTAATACCCAAGCCACACCTGAGCCGTTGGAACGATTTTTAGGAAAAAGTTATCAGCAAAGTGAAGCTCCCTATGTTTGCTATTTTTATGACAGCGATTATCGTGACCGCGCCTTACCACGCTATCAAGATGAAAATGGTGAAGCCTGTGAAGTCATAGAGCTTATTTCAAGCGATGAAAAATATGCTATCAACATCGAAGTCTGGGATGGTGGTGAAACGGATGTATCACTGACCATGTGCCGACCACTTAGCGATATTATAGATTTGTTTCCTGGAGCCAACTCGTGACTGACAGAGAGAGTAAGTGGAAACGTCAGGAAGTTGCATTAAGGGCCACACAGATGGCCTTTGACTTAACCACTGAAGTGCAAAAAAGTATCAAAAAACAAGCAATAGATGAAGAGCTAACCCCATCGGATATGATAAGGAAGATCCTCGGTTTAGAAGTAAAATCTAAAAAAACGAGGCAACGGTTATCTTTCAATCTAACTGATGACGAAATCATGCTATTAGCTAAACGCTTTGATGTCGACCCTACCGATAAACGGGCCGTGAAGCAGCAAGTGGCCAGCATACTATTGAGTCGCTACACACAGAGCAAAACCAAGTAACTTGAGCTTTAGCGCTAACGGTGTTGGGCTCAGTATCAATTCACCGCTGTTGGTGCATAACCTCGCCTTGCCTACATGATGCAGGTAAATCGCATTCCCCATTCAGACCTTAGATTAAATAATGATTCGAGGCGCTTTTTATCAAATGCCCCAAAGAAAATAAGCCAGCTGTCTCATTTCCACGTCTAAACCTTAAATTGGCAACGACTTTATCTCTGTTACTCTTTTTGACACATATCTATCCAATTTTAATACTTTACGATCAGGTTCAGACTAAAGTCTAAGACGTACCTATATTTTCTTAGTTAGATTAGAGTGTGCTGGGCTAGATAATCGGAGCTTCAGATAATCAATGCCTTTCTAGCAGCCAGCAAAACAACAATACACATGTAAAGGACATTATAATGAAATCAATCAATTTAACTGCAGCCGCTGTGGCGGTAGGCCTTGGTATGAGTCAGGCACAAGCCATCACTTGTGATGGTATCAATACTTACCCTGACTGGCCACAAACAAACTGGCAAGGAGCCCCAACTCATGCCAATACCAATGATAAAATGCAACATCAAAATAAACTCTATCAAGCCAACTGGTGGACGCAGTCAGAGCCAGGAACCAGCTCGGCATGGCAATACTTAGGGCGTTGTGATAGCAATACTCGGATCACGCCTTTTGAACGTCATGGACAGCTTTCAGTTTGTGATACTGGGCTTTGTAACGAGCGCCAAGAAAAAATTCAGTTACGCGGTATGAGTAGTCATGGACTGCAATGGTATGGACTGGGAAAATGCTTAACAGATCTATCATTCGACACACTTGCTGTTGACTGGCAAGCGGATATTATTCGCCTAAGCATGTACGTGCAAGAAGGCGGATATGCTACGAATCCAGAGAAGTTCACGGATGAAATGAATAAACTGATTGATATGGCCAGTCAACGTGGCTTGTATGTATTAGTAGACTGGCACCAACTTACACCTGGCGATCCAAACGCTAACCTTGAGCTTGCAAAGCGATTTTTCACCGATATAGTGACAGCAAACAAACACCGTAAAAATATCCTCTATGATATCGCGAACGAACCTAATAACGTCACATGGACTGCGGTACGTGAATATAGCGAACAGATTATTCCTGTGATCCGTGCCATTCAATCAGATGCTATCGTACTTGTTGGCACTCATGGCTGGGCAACCTTTGGTCATTCTAGCGGCGGCAGTGTTGAAGATGTGCTCAATGCTCCGGTTCCATTCAATAACATCATGTATACCTTTCACTTTTACGCAGCATCACACCAAGACAGTTATCGCTCAGTCCTTGATAAGGCGTCAGATCTGCTGCCTGTATTTGTTAGTGAGTGGGGCGCACAAAACTATGACGGCGATGGTTCCAATGACCGAATTAGTACGCAAAAGTATATCGATCTGATGAAGCGCAAAAAGATCAGTTGGACCAACTGGAATTATTCTGATGACTTTCGCAGCGGCGCTATTTGGAAAAGAAATACGTGTGCCAATCAAAACTTCGTGGATAGTCAACTAAAAGAGTCAGGTGTCTGGCTTAAAGACTGGATTGGTGAAGGTAGATAATTGCCGCATTAAGTAACTCAGGTATACGCAGTGCTATGCGTATACCTTTATGATTGTAACCTTATTACTCTACCGCTAATAACTCGACTTCAAACACCAATAATGAACCGGGTTCGATTTTACCTGCAGCACGGTCACCATAGCCTAAATCAGGGCTAATCCAAAAGCGATATTTATCCCCTTCTGTCATCAGCTGCACCCCTTCTGTCCACCCTGGGATCACTTGATTAAGTCCAAAGCTAATTGGTTGGTCACGCAAAACAGAACTGTCAAATACGGAACCATCAAGTAAGGTGCCATGATAGTGCACTTTCACTTTGCTCGTTGCACTGGGTTGTTCGCCGCCTTCGGTTTGCGTAATGATTTCGTACTGAAGACCTGAGTCAGTTTTATGTACTTCAGCACGCTTCTCATTCTCTTTTAAAAAGTCTATGGCTTGAACCCGATTAAGCTGGGCAAGTTGCTTTTGCTTTTGGCCACCTCGAAAAAACATTACCGCAATGACCAACGCTATAATAACAAGGATAATATTAGTTGTTGTCATGGCTTTCTTCTCCTTTGTCATCATCGCCGTTTACCACTTTTGCAATACGCTCTAGCTTCGCCATTGCAACCGCATTGATACTGTCTTCAGGATAGCCTTCTTCACTCAGCTCTCCTGCGGCTTTATTCATTAACAAACTAAGCGCTTCATCCACAGTAGCTACGGCATACACATGGAATAAGCCTTTTTCCACAGCGGCAATCACTTCGTCGTCTAATACTAAATTCACTGTATTTGACTCAGGAATGATAACCCCTTGCTTACCGGTTAGGCCGCGCATTTTGCAGAGTTTAAAAAAGCCCTCGATTTTTTCGTTGACACCACCAATAGCTTGCACTTCACCGTGTTGGTTAATAGACCCAGTTAGCGCCAGAGATTGATCGACCGGTAATTGCGTCACCGCCGATAGCAGCGCACAAAGTTCAGCAAGGGATGCACTATCACCATCGATAAAACCATAGTTTTGCTCAATGGCAATGTTTGCACTAAGCGTTAAACTAAAATCTTGCGCGTATTTATTACCTAGATACCCCGTCAGTAACATTACCCCTTTTGAGTGAATTGATTTACCTAAATCTACCTCACGTTCAACATCAATAACACCATCTGCACCAGCGTATACCGTAGACGTAATACGAGCGGGAGTACCAAATGCGGTATCGCCAATATGCAGTACAGTTAGCCCGTTAACCTTACCGATAGCCGTACCTTCGGTTGCAATTAACGTATGTCCTTCTTGAATATCACTGAGCATATTTTCACTCAACTGACCTGTACGATACTCTTTTCCAGCTATCGCCTCATCAATATGATTGGCAGCTATCTGATTGACATCGTCTTGTTTAGCATAAAAACTCGCTTCAGCCACCAGCTCTAAAACATCGGCAAAACGTGCAGAGAGCTTGCTATGATGCTCCGCTTGACGATAACTAAACTTGAGCATTCGTGCCAACGCCGAAGAACTCAGTTCAATCTTCAAAGTCTCATTACAATACTCCATCACTTTAGTGATGAATTGGTACTGCATTTTATCTGAACTCGGTAAATAGTAATCAAAGTCAGCCAATACTCTAAATAGCTCTGCAAACTCTTCATCGTATTCACCTATGGTGTAATACAAATCTCGCGAGCCAAGCAGGATTATTTTTACATCTAATGGTATCAACTGCGGCTTTAAGGTAAAGCTGCTACCAACAGAGTTATCTTGATATGGTAAATCATTTTTAATTTGATGGGTTTTTAGCGAGAGCTTGAGGCCATCCCATACTTGCGCGTTGGCCAACACTTTTTCCGCGTCCATGATCAAATAGCCACCATTAGCGCGATGTAAGGCACCAGCCTGTATAGAGCGATAGCTGGTGATCAGGTTACCCTGAGACGTTGCGTATTCTACCTTGCCAAAGATATTGCCAAAGGTAGGGTTTGGCTCGTATACAACAGGAGCAGGATCGTCTTCTTTAAATTCAACCAAAATATTGGGGGCAAAAAAGTCTGTTAGCATCCCTTTTGAATCAAAGTCATCTTTATTTTCATCATTACTACTGTCGTCATCTAACCAGTCTAGTACCGCGTCGACAATTTCAACTTTGAGATCTTTGAGATAACGCAGCACACCGATGTGTGCGGCATACTTGTGCTCAAGGGCTTTTAAAAGTGGCTTGGTCGCCATTTCAATGGTGGTCTTTTTAAGATTACGCAATCGCTCTGAAGATTCACGCTTCCACCTTGGCAACTCAATAAGAGATTCAATTAACGCATCTTCTAACGTTTCTATCGCTGTCAAGAAATGCGCTTGAACGTGCTCATCTAGTGCCGAAAACTCTGTATCGCTGAGTTGCTTACCCTCGACCACAGGCGCAAAGCCCACTGTACCTGTGTCTTCAATCAGTGCCACGCTCATATTGGTAGCTTGCTGCTCAACAGCAGTGATCGCAGCATCGTATTTTTGCTCAAACTCTTTATCTAATGACTTTTTCTTGCGTTGATAACCTGGATTGTCAAAAGCGGCTGGAAAAGTATCTAAGATTTCATCAATAAATGCGTCTATATCAGCTTCAAGCTGCTTACTCTCACCTGCTTGCATAAATAGTGCAATTGGCTCGCGGTGGTCGTCGTAATTATTAACGTACAACCACTCCTTAGGCGTTGGCTTTGTTTTACTGTGCGCTTCTAATTTATCTTTTACCATAGTAAAACGGCCTAACGCCGCCTCACCCATCACATAGACATTATAACCTGGTAACTCCATACCCAGAGCAAAGTCTAATGCGGTTTGAGCGCGCTGTTGGCCAATAAAAGGAAGTGCCTCTGGATACGGATTTTGGATACAATTTTCAATATGATTCAACGAAACCGATGGTGCAAGCTGGCTTGCCTGTAATGATTTTTCAGACGACAATTTGGATTTGGTCATTCTAACTTCTTTGTATTGTTCGCATACGTTGGTCTGCTCAGTTCAGGGCAACCAAGCTAAGCGCCTACTTTTTAGGGCGCTAATGCTTTTCTAGTATATTCCCCATGCCCACATTCACTGCACGCTGGGATCTTGATGGCATAATAAACATCTAATTTATAGCCACAATTCTTACACACTAATTGTCCCAATGCTATCCATTCGCCCTCTTTATAAATGCCTTGATGCTCAAAATCTTTTAAAAGGGCAGACCACTCAAGCTGCGTTCTATCTTCTAATTGAGATATTTCGAATAAAATATTGGCTTTGAGCTCACTCCAAGCCGCTTCATCATAGAAGGATTTGTTTTCAAGCAAATGTTCTAGGTCACGCTTTAAATAGTAGCTGTAATCATCAAAGGTCTGCTTGGTGTAATCTTTTAATGCCCGTTGCACCTCCCAAAATCGCTTGGATAAGTCATCCACCTCGTGTTCTTTTACATCTTTTAGCCAATCAGAGAATTGATCTAACCATTTTTGATAATCCGCCATTACTGCGCTCCTGTTTTTGCCTTTCACTTAAGTGTAGACCAGATATACCAAGCACTGTTTCGTCTATTAGCCCCTTCAGCAGGGCAAGCAATATATTGGTAGCTTATGAACGTAGGCGAGTATTATTAATCAGTGGTCTATTTTAAAGCGAGAAAACCCTGTCGATAACACCGCTGCCGCCTCCTGCTCATGCCGATTTAGCTGTTCAAAATAAGAAGTTTTTAGTGCTGTTAGTGTCAGATTTACTCCTTCAAATTGAACCGGTATCAAGGCTAGTTGGTATGATGTTAAGCTTACGTTTTAAAGACCTTCACTAAAGCTTGTAACTTAGAGGCTAACGCCTTCATGTCATCAGAGTATATTTGTACCTGCTGAATTTTAGACATGCCCCCCTGCCCTGCTGTAACGGCTTCATTTATATTTTTACTTAACGCTTCAGCAACCGTACTTTGCTCCGATACAGCAGATGAAATATGGCTAGACATGTGCGTTATCGACTCAACAGAGCCTGTTATACTCACCAATGACTCGCTTGCTAAATTAGCAGCCGACATACTTTCAGTGCCTTTCCCTTTACTCTTTTCCATTACAGCAACCGCTGATTGGGAACCGTGTTGTAACTGATTTATTGTATCGTGGATTTCGGCCGTACTGGATTGGGTGCGGCTTGCCAAAGAGCGCACTTCATCTGCAACCACCGCAAACCCTCGCCCCTGCTCACCCGCTCTTGCAGCTTCTATCGCAGCATTGAGCGCCAGCAAATTAGTTTGTTCTGCAATCGATTGAATCACATCTAAAACTGAAACAATGCCCTGGACACTAGACTCCAGTGAACTTATTACGGTTGCAGCTTCGTCAAGTTGCTCGACAAGCTCTTCAATCGCATGAATCGATTGCTGAAAAGCCTCTCTTACCTTATTAGCTTCGGTATTTGCAGTCTCGGCGGACTCAAGAGTTAATTTTGCATTATTTTCAATCTCCAATGCAGAAGAGGCCATTTGCGTAATTGCGGTCGCTATCTGATCCGTTTCTGCCTGCTGTGACGTCAAAAAGTCAACGCCTTCGGAACTCACACTGTTGATGTTTTCCGATACAACAAAAGAATCATCAACCGACTTTTTAACATGGTTTATCAACTCGGCAATTTTGTGTTCAAATTCATTAAAGGATGAAGCCAGTCGGCCAATTTCGTCATCGCGTTTTACGACTATCTGTTGCGTTAAATCCCCCTCACCGCTGGCGATTGTCGCCATTTTTTCAGCCACTTCATTCAACGGTGAGACAACCAATCGTTGAAAAATGAACGACAGCACGGCGACAAGAATGGCTCCCAGTAATAAGACCTTTATAATCGAACTAAAGGCAAGCCCTCGTAACGCATCGTCAATAGAGTTTGAGTCAATATAGACAGTGAGCCAGCCGACTTCATTCTCGCTACCGCCATCATCAAATATAAGTTTGCTTTTCAACACACCGGCCGTTTCTGTACCTTCAGTTTGCGCAAATGTTGCGCCTTCCATATCGCTCACAACAACTTTGGCAATTTTGTCAGACTTTGCCTCTGCCTCTATAAACTTTTTAACTTGCTGCTCTTGAAAGTTCCAAACGGCGTTAGGCAATGCTAAGCCCATTCTCTCTTGCGCTAACGCAACATCAGTATCCAGTTTTTGTTTCAAAACCATACTTTGATTCACATAATCATATACTCCGAATAACAGCAAAACCGTTCCCATTGAAAGCAAGGTAGTCAGGATAAGACGGAACAATATTGATCGAGTCAAAGTAAGCCTCCTAGTTTAAAAACTTAGCCATAATACTCTGTACATCTATTTTCTTTAGGCCAGAGTTATAGATTTGCTGCCACTTTTTACCCTGTTCATCATTTCTAAATGCAATATATAGCTGCTTCTCTTGTAACAAGGTGGCATTCATTTCAACCGCGTCTTTAAAGCGTGCCAATGAGCTGTCTGTTTGCAGCAAATAGCGCAACACATTGGCATCAATCACCGCTGCTGGGATCCGTTTCGCCCCCACTTTTTTGACATTCAATACATCTGACGGCACGGCTTCACCTACAATCGCACCACTGGCTATCATGGCATCTAGCTCTTGTGTATTCACATAATCTTGTACAACGCCTATCTTCATTCCCTTAAGGTCATTTACTCCAGTAAAACTAATTGGCGCGCTTTTGTTTTGTACTAATCCAAGCGGCCCTGAACCCATCGGCTCAGAAAACACAAACTCTTGGGTGTCATAATAATACTCAGGAAAATAGCCAACGTATTTAGAGCCGGACGAGGAAGCCGTTTTAACCGCTCTCGACCATGGAAAAAACTCCACCTCCAACGTGTGTCCTTCAGCCGCAAATGCCGCTTTTGCAACGGCCACTGATGCCCCTTGCTCTTGTAGTGATTTATCTGAATAGGGTGGCCATGATAATGATGTCAGATAGACTGTTTCAGCGGCGGCAAGCCAAGACCAAGTCACGGCAAAAAACGCGATAATTAGCTTCATATTTCATCCCTCAGAAATTAAATGTTCTAGATACGGTCGCCAAAATAGTTGAATCACCCTGTGTATCGAGGTCGGTATCTTCATACCCTAACGACAAGTTCCACCCTTCAATGGCGTAATTAAACGTAGCCCGCCAATGGAGATAATCATCCCCAGACTCCCACTGCCATTTATCTTCATCGTGACTCATTGAGTAATCCACGCCGACACCAAACGATAAGCGCTCTGTTAACGGAAAGTCATGGGTAAGCATCACAATACTGTGCCCTGCTCCTGTTCCAAAGTAGTCCCAAGCATGCCAAAAGTTTAGATTCGTATTGCCGTAGTTAAATTTAGCGTACGCCTCTGCATAATTATAATCATCGCTAATGTCGCCACCATGATAGGTATATTGGGCAATACCTATATCTATATTAATTGACGAAGTTAACGCGGTGTAATAGCCAACGTAGCCGTCAAACTCGATATCTGTATCATCACCAAAATCAACGTTAGAAGCCCATACACCTGCGTACAAGCCAGAGTCACCAGCCCAATCAAAGCTCGCTTGAAGCGCAGGGTCTTCACCTGTTTGACTTACCCCGTTAAAGAGATAGTCAGATACTAATGTTACGGTGGATGAAGTCGCAGCAGATACGCTAAAACAGGTAAACAGAGTTGAGCACAGCAATAGTTTTTTCATATTTCCTCGCACAAAGAGCAATAAAAAATCTTTCAATTAATGCTAGTACAGTTTTTTGTGATGTAAAATTTTTACAATTTCTGCCCTGTTCGAGTGAGCGTCGTTATATCCATTGCTGTAACGGTATAGTGGATAAAAATTAAGGTATTTTGGTGCTGTGATTGCAGGCTAAATTCGGGTATGCTATCGGGCAATTTTCTATTAAATTTGCCAGATGTTTGGAAACCTAGATGCAAGAGCAATATAACCCGCAAGATATCGAAGCCAAAGTACAGTCGTACTGGGAAGAAAACAACACCTTCAAAGTTGTCGAAGACGAAAGTAAAGAGAAGTACTACTGCCTCTCAATGTTCCCATACCCAAGTGGCCGCCTCCACATGGGTCACGTACGTAACTACACCATTGGTGATGTGGTTTCTCGTTTCCAACGCCTTCAGGGCAAAAACGTAATGCAGCCTATGGGTTGGGATGCGTTTGGCTTACCAGCTGAAAATGCGGCAATCAAAAATAACACTGCACCAGCTAAATGGACGTATGAGAATATCGATTACATGCGTAACCAGCTAAAACAGCTTGGCTTTGGTTATGATTGGGACCGTGAAATTGCCACTTGTCACCCAGAATATTATAAATGGGAGCAGTGGTTCTTCACTAAGCTTTATGAGAAAGGCTTGGTGTACAAGAAAATGTCGACAGTAAACTGGGATCCAGTAGACCAAACTGTACTGGCTAACGAGCAAGTTATTGATGGTCGTGGCTGGCGCTCTGGTGCCATTGTTGAGCAAAAAGAAATTCCACAATGGTTCATTAAAATTACTGACTATGCTCAAGAGTTACTTGACGACTTAGACAAGCTTGAGCATTGGCCTGAGCAAGTTAAGACGATGCAGCGCAACTGGATCGGTCGCTCAGAAGGCGTTGAAATCGACTTTAAACGCGCTGATAATAACGAAAGCTTCACGGTATACACCACTCGCCCTGATACATTTATGGGTGTGACTTACGTCGCTGTTGCAGCAGGCCACCCTATCGCTCAGGAAGCTGCGAAAAACAGTGATGCAATTTCTCGCTTTGTTGAAGAATGCAAAAACACCAAGATTGCTGAAGCAGATATGGCAACAATGGAGAAAAAAGGCATCGCGACAGGCTTTACCGCTATTCACCCACTCACAGGGCAAGAAGTACCTATTTGGGTTGCTAACTTTGTCTTGATGGATTATGGCTCAGGCGCAGTCATGGCGGTTCCAGGCCACGACCAACGTGACTATGAGTTTGCAACCGCTTACGGTCTTGAGATCAAACAAGTAATTCAGCCACTAGCAGGCGCTGAAGCAGAAGCAAACCTAGCAGAAGCAGCGTTTACTGAAAAAGGTACGCTAATAAACTCCGGTGAGTTTGATGGCTTAGATTTCGAAGCTGCTTTTAATGCTATTGCAACTAAGTTAGAAGCACTAGGTGTTGGTAAACGTAAAGTCAACTTCCGCCTTCGTGATTGGGGTGTGAGTCGTCAGCGTTATTGGGGTTCTCCTATCCCAATGTTAAACAAAGAAGATGGTTCTGAACTTGCAGCACCAGCTGATATGCTACCTGTTCGTCTACCTGAAGACGTGGTGATGAACGGCGTAACCTCTCCAATTAAAGCAGATCCTGAGTGGGCAAAAGCCACTGTAAATGGCGAAGCGGTATTCCACGAAACTGACACCTTTGATACCTTTATGGAATCGTCTTGGTATTATGCACGTTACTGTAGTCCGCGCTACGATGAGGGCATGCTTGAGCCGGGCGCTGCAAATTACTGGTTACCAGTCAACCAATACATTGGTGGTATCGAGCACGCTATTTTACATCTACTGTACGCACGCTTCTTCCACAAACTACTGCGTGACTTCGGGTTAGTAAACTCAGATGAGCCATTTGAGCGCCTTCTGTGTCAAGGTATGGTGCTTGCCGATACTTACTATCGTAAGGACGAAAAAGGTGGAGACGTATGGATTTCACCAACTGACGTATTAACTGAGACTGACGACAAAGGCCGCATCACTAAAGCGTGGCATAAAGAAGACGGCGAGCCAGTATTCTCAGCAGGCATGAGCAAAATGTCTAAGTCGAAGAACAATGGTATTGACCCGCAAACGGTTATCAAACAATACGGCGCTGACACGGTTCGCTTATTCATGATGTTTACGGCACCACCTGAGCAAACACTAGAATGGTCTGACTCAGGCGTTGAAGGTGCACACCGTTTCCTTCGTCGTATTTGGAAATACGCGGTTGACGTAAAGCAAGCAGGCACTGCCGAGCTTGATTTAAGCAAACTAAATGCAGCACAAAAGACGCTACGTCGCGACATCCACAAAGCCATTGCAAAAGTGACAGACGATATCGAACGTCGCCAAACGTTTAATACGGCAATTGCGGCGGTGATGGAGCTTTCAAACAAGCTTATCAAAGCGCCACTTAGTGATGAGCAAGACATTGCACTAGCAAACGAAGCACTAGAAGCTATGGTGATCATGCTTGCGCCTATCACACCGCACATGTGTCACGAGCTGTGGACTGAGCTTGGCAAAGCTGGTGATATTCTTGATGCGGCATGGCCTATCGTCGACCAAAGCGCACTAGTTGAAGATGAAAAGCTTATCGTGGTACAAGTAAACGGTAAACTTCGCTCTAAAATCACCGTAGCGGCAGACGCAACACAAGAGCAAGTTGAAGCGATTGCATTTAGCGAAGAAAACGTTACTAAGTTTACCGACGGTAAGACCATCCGCAAGGTGATCTACGTCCCTGGTAAACTACTTAATGTGGTTGCAAACTAATATGCGTAGCCTGTTTTGGCAATTCAGTAAGCTAGCAGTTTTGCTAGCTTGCTTCTTCGTGGCGAGCTGTGGTTTTCACCTTAAGCAAGCTTCTTATCTGCCTGATGACTTGAAAGAGATCACGTTAAGCGCGGATGATAAACGTTCAGCCTTGTTTGAACAGCTTCACAATGACTTGGTGCGCGCGCAAGTCTCTTTAACACCCAAAGACTCAAAGCAAGCCGCCGAGTTATACTTATATGACGATGCACTCGAACGTCAAACACTGAGTTTGTTTAAAAATGGCCAAGTTGCGCAATACGAATTAGCCTATCGCGTTTCATATCGTTTAAGTCGACCTGGACAAGCGCCTGTAGAGCAAATGTTTGAGTTGTATCGTAATTATCAAGATGACCCTGATAACGCACTGGCAAAAGCCAAAGAACTTGAGCTTATTTTGACTGAAATGCGCCGCATTGCGAGTCAACGGATCATCAGAGAGTTGTCACAGCTGTAATGCGTTGTTATGCCAATCAACTATCCGGTTCTTTAGCAAAAGGGCTCGCTCCTTTTTACTTAGTTTTTGGCGAAGAACCCTTCCAGCAAGGTGAGTGTGTACTTGCTATTCGAAACGCCGTGAAACAGCAAGGCTTTGATGAAGTTATTAAATTTTCATTGTTGCCCGGGTTCGACTGGCAAGAATTGAGTGCACAGTACAACAGTATGTCACTGTTTAGCGCTCGTACCTTGATTGAGTTCGATTTCAATGAGCAAAAAGTCCCAACTCAGGGGGTCTCAGTACTAAAATCACTTGCAGAACAGGTGAACCCAGACGTCATTGTGATTTTTAAAGGACTGAGTGCAGGACAAGATATCCAACGCACAGCTTGGTTCAAAGCAATAGAAGCAAAGGGTTTGTTTGTACCTTGCTATGCGCTGACTGGTCGACATTTAGAGCGCTGGTTTGACGATGAGTGTAAGCGTTTAAAACTCACCATATCCCCACAAGCAAAGCGTGCTCTGCTAGTTGCAACTGAAGGCAACCTGCTTGCGACCCATCAAGAACTTGAAAAGCTCTCACTACTATTTGGTAAAAGTTCTGTTGACGAACAACAAATATTAAGCGGCCTGTTGAATCAATCTAAATTCGATATTTTTGATTTAAATACGGGGCTGCTAAGCGGTAACTCAAAACAAATCATCAAGGTACTCAATAAGCTTGCAAGCGACAATGTAGAGCCTGCTAGCATTTTGTGGACACTACAAAATCAGGCTCGCACTTTATTAGGGGTAAAATCGCTTTGGCAAGCAGGTACAGCACTGCCAGAAGCCTTTAAAAAGTACAATGTGTGGAAAAATCAACAAGCACTTACGCAACGTGCGTTAGATAGGCTAACGATTGAGCAGATTAAGCAACTATTGAGCTTGATGGCCGATTTCGATAGAGCTTATAAAGAAGCAAGGATCACAGCTCCGTACCAAGCGCTTGCTCACATAGCACTGGCTTTTGCGACACCACTTATCATACCCTTGCCAATCAGTCAGAGCGAACATCTATGATAGCACTCTTTGGTGGCACCTTTGATCCGCCTCATTTAGGCCACCTAAATATGGCTGCTCGTTGTATTGATGCGCTAGGCCTTAACCAATTAAAACTGCTCCCTTGTGCTATTCCCGTACACAAACAGCGTCCTAAAATCAGTGATGAACACCGCCTGTCTATGCTTGCTAAAGTTATTTCTGGTCATGAGAAAATGACTATCGATACACGTGAGCTGTTACGCCAAGGCCCTTCATATACGTTATTAACATTGCGTGAGCTTCGCGCAGAGCACCCAAAGGCGGCGATTACCTTTTTAATGGGGATGGATTCGTTCAACAACTTACATACTTGGTTTGAGTGGCGTGAAATTACTACACTGTGTCATCTGGTCGTTTATCAGCGTCCTGGTGAAACATGTGCGCCAAGTGCCGAGGTTGCAGCCTATTTAACCAAGGCAACTACCACGGACACAAGTAAGTTACACACAACTCTTGCTGGCCATTGCTACTTCCTCTCTGGAGAGCAAAAAGACATTGCTTCAAGCACGGTAAGAGCGGCAATTTCACAACAAAACGTCGCATATTTGGAACAATGGCTACCAAACTCGGTCATAGACTACATAAATAGCCATGGCTTGTATGCTGATTAAGCCTATAAAGCGTGTTAAAATCACAGATTATTTAAATAACAGAGATAGAAATTTGGATTCACAACAGTTAGTAGACTTCGCGCTGGATAAAGTAGACGATATGAAAGCCCGTGACATTGTTAAACTTGATGTTCGCGACACTTCCTCAATTACCGATTACCTCGTTATCTGCACAGGCACTTCAAAGCGTCACGTTCAATCAATTGCTGATCACGTTGCAAAAGAAGCCCGTCACGCAGGTGAGTCGCCACTAGGCCATGAAGGACAAAACGTTGGTGAGTGGGTGCTGGTTGATTTAGGCGATGTTGTAGTCCACGTGATGCAAGATGAAACTCGCGGTTTCTATGATTTAGAAAAGCTGTGGGGTTAACGTGAAAATCCAACTCATCGCAGTAGGTACCAAAATGCCAAAATGGGTTGAGACCGGCTTCACTGAGTATCAAAGGCGCTTTCCTAAAGATATGCCTTTAGAGCTTGTCGAAATAAGTGCAGGCAAACGCGGGAAAAATGCAGATATAAAGCGTATTTTGCAACAAGAAGGGGAAAGAACCCTAGCCGCAATCCCCAAAGGTAACCGCATTGTGACACTCGAAGTGACAGGTAAACCATGGGATACACACCAACTTGCGAGCAATATGGAAAAGTGGCAACTAGATGGCCGCGATGTCAGCCTCCTTATTGGTGGACCAGAAGGTCTTGCTCCTGAATGTATTGCTGCTGCTGAGCAAAAGTGGTCTTTATCAAACTTAACGCTCCCCCACCCTTTAGTACGAATAGTGGTTGCCGAGAGCCTGTATCGCGGCTGGAGTTTAAATAACAACCATCCTTATCACAGAGAATAATAATGATAAAAAAACGGCCGACGATTAGGGATCATTCTGCCGAGGCGAATCTCTTTGCAAGAAGAGCCTTTGTCGGCTTTGTTTTTGTTGTTGTTATCATCGGTATCTTGTTTCACAACGTGTATAAGCTACAAATTGTTGAACACGAAACTTACCGCACTCGCTCCAATGATAATCGTATCAAAGTGATCCCAGTGGCTCCTAATAGGGGCTTGATCTACGATCGAAATGGCGTGCTACTTGCTGAAAATCGCCCCGTGTACAACCTTGAAGTGATCCCTGAAGATGTTGACGATCTAGAGGTAGCACTTGCCACGGTGCGCCAGCTGATTGATATCTCTGATCAACAGATTGAAGACTTCAAAAAAGAGATCCGTCATAACCGCCGATTCAAAAGCCAAGTATTAAAAGGCAGGCTAAATGAAGAAGAAGTTGCTATCCTCTCCGTAAACCAGCATCGCCTGCCAGGGTTTAGTGTTGAGGCTCGACTCTCTCGTTATTACCCTTATGGCGACACACTAACCCATGCGTTAGGTTATGTTGCTAAACTCAACAAGCAAGAGTTACAACAATTAGAGCTTGATGGTAAAGCCACCAACTACCGTGCAACCCATGACACCGGTAAGCTCGGAATTGAAAAGTTTTACGAAGAGACGCTTCACGGTACCGTAGGCTCTCGTCGTGTTGAAGTAAATAATCGTGGTCGCATCATTCGCACCCTGAGTATGGAAGCACCGCAGCCAGGCAAAGATTTAGTACTTACCTTAGACATTGGCCTGCAACAAATTGTTCAGCACGTCCTAAAAGATACTCGTGGTGCAATTGTGGTAATGGATCCAAGAGATGGGGGCATTTTGGCGCTATACTCAAACCCTAGTTACGATCCTAACCTGTTTGTGCACGGGATCAGCTCAAAAGATTACCGCGCGTTGCTCAACCCTAATAGACCACTTATTAATCGTGCAACTCAAGGTCGATACGCCCCCGCTTCAACAGTTAAACCACACTTAGCTATACTCGCACTAGAAGAGGGCATTGTCACCGAGACGACCAAAATTTGGGATCCAGGCTTTTTTCAAATTCCTAATGTTAAACACAAGTGGCGAGACTGGCGCCCATGGGGACACGAGCATGTAGATGTTTACAAAGCCATTGAACAATCATGTGATACCTATTTTTATGAAACAGCCTATAAGCTTGGAATAACCAAGATCAGCGACTTTATGACTCAATTTGGTTTTGGTGAGTTATCTGGGATCGACATTCACGAAGAAACCTCCGCAATTTTACCCTCTGTTGAATGGAAACGGGCACGTTTTAAGGAGGCTTGGTATCCAGGAGATACTATCTCTGTTGGCATTGGCCAAGGTTATTGGACAGCGACCCCAATGCAAATAGCAAACTCACTGAGCATTCTTGTGAACAAAGGCAAGCATAAACAGCCACATCTGGTGCAAATTTCTAAACAAGATAGCGAAGTCGAACAACTGTTTACCGAAGAAAAAGCGCCTGTAGAGCTGCAAAACCCCTACCATTGGGATATTGCGCTAAAAGCCATGCACAATACAGTAAAAATCGGTACTGCAAAAAGCGCCTTTGAAGGCGCGACGTACGACCATGCAGGCAAAACTGGTACAGCTCAGGTCATCAGTATCGCTCAAGGTGAAAAATATGATGCCAAGAAACTAAAAGAAAAACATCGAGATAACGGTATCTATGTTGGCTTTGCTCCTTTTGACGATCCGCAACTTGTGATTACTGTAGTTGTTGAAAACCAAGGTGGTGGTACCGCCATCGCAGCTCCGATGGCACGCCAAGTAATGGACTATTACTTTTCTGCCTATCCTCTCGAACAGGAGGTACAACCATGAGCCCCCTAAACAAACCGCGTTCGCTATTCGAAAAAGTCCATATAGACTTACCATTATTTGCAGCATTAATGACGATGATGATTGCCAGCCTCGCCATTGTCTATAGCGCAAGTGGGCAAGATATGGGAATGATGATGCGTCACGCAACCCGAATGTTTGGTGCAGTTATTGCAATGGTATTCGTGGCTCAGTTTTCACCCAGTACGCTAAAACGAGTAGCTATCCCAATCTATTTAGTGGGACTTGGGATGCTGATAGCCGTGCTTTTTGTCGGCGTCAGCAGTAAAGGGGCACAGCGCTGGTTAGATTTAGGTGTTACCCGCTTTCAGCCCTCAGAAATTATGAAATTAGCTGTACCGATGACCGTCGCTTGGTTTATTGGTCGCTCTCATCTGCCTCCTAGTATACTAAATCTCATCACCGGTTTTGCCATAGTGTTAGTACCAACTATTTTAATTAAAGAGCAGCCAGATCTCGGCACCTCTATCCTCATCGCCAGCTCAGGGATTTTTGTACTTTTTTTAGCTGGCCTTAGCTGGCGTCTAATCGGTTCGGGGATACTGTTGGCAGTACCAGGCGTATATGCGTTTTGGCACTACGGGATGCATGCCTATCAAAAGCAGCGAGTGCTGACATTTCTTAATCCAGAGAGCGATCCACTAGGATCGGGTTATCATATTATTCAATCTAAAATCGCCATTGGCTCCGGTGGAGTTGAAGGTAAAGGTTGGTTGCATGGTACTCAGTCGCAGTTAGAGTTTTTACCAGAGCGCCATACTGATTTTATTTTTTCTGTTCTCAGTGAGGAGTTTGGCTTACTTGGTGTAACCATGTTACTCAGTTTGTACTTGTTTATTATTGGCCGAGGTTTATATATTGCAGTACAAGCGCAAGACGCTTTTAGTAAGTTGCTAGCAGGCGCACTGACATTAACTTTCTTTGTCTACGTTTTTGTTAATATTGGCATGGTGTCTGGTTTACTCCCCGTCGTCGGCGTCCCACTTCCGCTTATTAGTTATGGTGGTACGTCTATGGTGACGCTGATGGCTGGATTTGGCATTATTATGGCAATCGCAACAGATAAGAGGATGCTGTTAAAATAATGACTGCACGTTTTCACTTTATTTATAGAACCATCATGACCCTAGTCTTGGCTAGTTTATTAACGGCTTGTGGTAGCCGTTATCATATTCGCCATGACAAAGCGCCATTGCGAGAACCAACCGCACTCGAAATGCAAGACGCCATCGTCACTAATGAGAAAAAAAGTGTCAGTGCTAACCGCCCCTATACCGTACTTGGTAAACGCTATACCCCTATTTCTGACGAACGCGGTTACCAAAAAGAAGGGATAGCCTCATGGTATGGCAGAAAGTTCCACGGTTACCATACCTCAAATGGCGAAATATTTAACATGTTTGATATGACGGCTGCACACAAAACTTTGCCACTACCTAGTTTCGCTCGAGTCACCAATCTTGAAAATGGCCGCACAGCAATCGTTAGAATCAACGATCGAGGACCATTTCATGAAGATAGGCTAATTGACCTATCTTATGCAGCCGCCTATAAGCTAGGCTATCATCTCAAAGGTACAGCCCGTGTTAAGGTCGAAGCGATTACTCTGACGCGCGAGTCTCCAAGGCTAACCTATGTACAAGTCGCAGCAGGTAGCAACCTCGAGAACATACAGGTTCTCGCAAACCAGCTACAACAAGAATTAGGACTAGGTACTGCGATCACCTTTGAAGATGACTTGTACAAACTGAGAGTCGGTCCTATTACCGATGACAATCAAGCACAATCTTTGCTAAAAACCTTACAACAGGGTCAATTTAGTCGTGCTTTCTTGCTTTACAGTGAGCAGGAACTTTAGAATAACCGTAATGAATGCCGATAACCAAAAAAGCGAGCATAATGACTTCTATCAAACCAAAAATCGTTAAAAAAGTCCTTGGACTAGTGTGCACTTTCTCTATCATGAGTGCCAGTGCACAAATTATTCCTTCACCGCCTCAAGTTAGTGCAAAAGGCTATTTTCTAATGGACTTTACTACAGGTAAAGTGATAGCTGAAGGAAACGCTGATACAAAGCTTGCTCCAGCAAGCCTGACGAAAATGATGACTAGCTACGTCATTGGTACTGAAATTGAGGCTGGAAATATTTCCCCGACTGACATGGTTACCATTAGCGAAAAAGCCTGGGCTAAGAACTTTCCTGGCTCTTCGGTGATGTTTATTGAAGTCGGCAAACAGGTGAGCGTCGATGACCTTAACCACGGTATAATCATTCAATCGGGTAATGATGCCTGTGTTGCTATGGCTGAACATATTGCTGGCAGTGAGTCTGCATTTGCTGACTTGATGAATGCTCATGCCAAAAAGCTGGGAATGGATAATACTCACTTTGTTAATAGCCATGGCCTTGACACCGATGAGCATTTTACCACACCAAGAGATATGGCAACCCTTGGAGCTGCACTTATCAGCGATGTGCCGGATGAATACGCCCTATACAAGATAAAATCATTTACCTATAACGGTATCAAACAATATAACCGTAACTCTCTTCTTTGGGATGCAAGTCTTGAGGTAGACGGCATTAAAACAGGCCACACCTCGGAAGCGGGCTTTAGCCTTGTTACTTCTGCTGTGAAAGACGATATGCGCTTAGTTGCAGTGGTTATGGGTACCGAAAGTGAACGGGCGCGAAAAGTAGAAAGTAAAAAGCTACTTAACTATGGTTTCCGCTTCTTTGAAACGATTACTCCGTATCAAGCTGGTGATGCGTTTGCCGATCAGCGCGTATGGATGGGTAATAAAGAAACGGTTTCTCTCGGCATTATGGAAGATACGCCAATTACTATCCCTCGTGGACAAAGTAAAAACCTGAAAGCGAACTTTGAGCTAGACAAAACACTTGAAGCTCCGTTAGCTAAGGGAACAAAAGTGGGCACATTATTTTTGCAGCTTGATGGCGAAGACATTGCACAATATCCACTTGTTACGTTAGAAGAAATTCAAGAAGGTGGCTTCTTTAGTAAGATTTACGACTACCTACGTCTACAGATCTCACAATAATCCATATCAGAAATGCCAATCAGTTATTGCGCACTGGTTGGCATTTACCTCCTCAAGGCAATAACTGCCACACTCTATAAATTTTATCCCCGTACTGAAGCCCTCCACTTTCTAGCTGCGGCTGTAGAAAGGCGGAGCGCTAGTTATATGCTTATTTTTAGCAGCTATTTACCGTATTTGAAGCATATCTCAATGATGGATATTTTTACTGCTGATTAAAGTAGTTTACAGATCTCACAATAACCCCATTTTATGTAAGTGAACGCCCAGGGATGAGGCGTTTTTTTTTGCGCTAAAAATGATAGAATGCGGCAATATCGTAGTGCCCGTAGGGTTTCGGTGTTTTTAGATAACCGAGGAATACCGATGAGCCTTAAATCTAAGCGAATTGGTATAACTCGGCAAAAGCACATGCAAGTAGTTTGTTGTGAGGATGCCGTCATGGTAAAACCAGTAAAAAACACTAAGTTTGATGAATACTTAGAATTTCCTTGCCCATTTACATTCAAAATTATGGGTCTAGCCAATGTCAATTTGACGGATCAAATCCTAGCTAAGTTGCAAGTAATTGCACCAGGTGATTATGCACCTAAAGTAAAGCCAAGTAGTAAAGGTAATTATGAAGCGGTTTCTATTGTTGCTACCGTCACTAGCAAAGAACATATAGAACAGATTTATACCGAGATCGGTGGCATAGAAGACGTCCGTTACATACTGTAACCAGTAAGGATCCCCTATAATGGAACCACGTAAGTTAATCGTGCGTCAATTAGGCCTTCGTGAGTACGAACCTATCTGGCATAAAATGCAATCTTTTACCGATAAGCGGGACGATAGCACGGCAGATGAGCTTTGGCTGGTGGAACATGAACCTGTGTTTACCCAAGGTCAAGCTGGTAAAGAGGAGCACCTGTTAGCACCTGGAGATATTCCCGTTGTTAAAGTCGATCGAGGCGGCCAAGTCACATACCACGGCCCTGGTCAACAAATGCTCTATGTTTTACTGAACTTACGACGCTTGAAAATTGGGGTGCGAGAGCTTGTTACTTGGTTAGAACAGAGCATTATCGACTCACTTAAAGAGTACGGGATAGATGCTTACGCTAAAGCCGATGCGCCAGGCGTATATGTCAACGATAGCAAAATTGCATCATTAGGACTGAGAGTCCGCCGAGGCTGCTCATTTCATGGTCTAGCCCTTAACGTAAATATGGATTTAAGTCCATTTTTACGAATTAACCCATGTGGTTATGCTGGTATGAATATGGTGCAAAGTAGCGAAATCAATGGACCTCAAACCGTCGCTGATGCGGGGGCTGGTCTGGTAAAACACATGCTAGAGCGTATTAAAGCCGAGCATGTTGAATACACTGAAGGGTTTGAAAACGAATGAGTAAACCAGTCAAAATGGAGCCAGGGGTAAAGCTCCGCGATGCTGAAAAAATGGCATTGATCCCTGTAAAAGTCATGCCAACAGAACGCGAAGAGATGCTAAGAAAACCTGAATGGTTAAAGATCCGCTTGCCTAAATCAAGTGAGCGTATCGACGGGATTAAGCAGGCAATGCGTAAACATGGGTTACATTCTGTATGTGAAGAAGCATCTTGCCCGAACCTGTCTGAATGCTTTAACCACGGTACAGCCACCTTTATGATTTTAGGCGCTATTTGTACTCGCCGCTGTCCTTTCTGTGATGTTGCCCATGGTCGTCCATTAAAGCCAGACGCACAAGAACCTGAAAAGCTCGCGCTGACTATCAAAGACATGAAATTAAGCTATGTCGTTATTACCTCAGTTGACAGAGATGATCTTCGTGACGGCGGCGCGCAACACTTTGCCGACTGTATACGTGAGATCCGTAAGCATAATCCAGGTATTACAATCGAAATTCTGGTGCCAGACTTTCGGGGTCGTATGGACAGAGCACTAGAAATTTTAAGTGAAACACCGCCAGATGTCTTCAACCACAACCTTGAAACTGCTCCAAGGCTATATAAATTAGCGCGTCCTGGCGCCGATTATAAGTGGTCATTAGAATTGCTACGCCGCTTCAAAGAAGCTCACCCTGAAGTGAGAACAAAATCTGGACTCATGGTTGGACTTGGCGAGGAAATCTCTGAGATAGAGGAAGTATTAAGAGACTTACGCGAGCATAATGTAGACATGTTGACGGTAGGCCAATATCTACAGCCATCAAAACACCACTTACCAGTAAAGCGTTATGTTCCGCCTGAGGAGTTTGACGGTTTAAAAGCTTATGCTGATGAGATTGGTTTTAGTCATGCCGCCTGTGGTCCATTTGTACGCTCAAGCTACCATGCAGATCAACAAGCAGCAGGAAAAGAGGTAAAATAAATTAGCCTCTGTCGCTGCAACTCAATGCTTGCAGCGACTATCTCCTCATCATTTTACAAGTCATACCCATACAGTCAGTCATTTCAGTTCTTATCACCATTAACAGCAAAACGGTTTCATTTCCATGCTATTCGTTATATCTTGCCTCACCAGATAATAATAATGAGAGGCTAAACGTGCTTAAGAATAAAACTTTGGGTAGCATGCTAATTGTCGCTGGCACCACCATTGGTGCGGGCATGCTAGCACTTCCTATTGCATCAGCAGGGCTAGGGTTTTCTACCGCTATCGTATTGTTAATGATAACTTGGTTACTCATGACATATACCGCATTACTCATGCTTGAGGTGCATCAATATGCAGACCAAGACGCGACATTAAACACACTGGCAAAAAGCCTACTTGGTAAAACAGGTCAATATGTCGCTAACTTCTCAATGGTGTTTTTATTCTACGCTTTGTGTGCAGCCTATATTGCAGGGGGAGGCGCACAACTTCAAACAAAGCTCGTTGGCGTACTTGGTGAGGAGATCACCCCGCAATTAGGCTCTGTATTACTGGCTGTAATTATTGCCACAATAGTTACTTTAGGTACCAGCACCGTCGATAAACTCAATCAGCTACTGTTTTCAATTAAAGTCGTCGTATTGGCAGGCTTATTTTTTATTCTTACCCCTTATGTGCACGGGCAGCACCTAATTGACATGCCAATTGAACAAGGTCTAATTATTGCCGCAATCCCAGTGATTTTCACTTCATTTGGATTTCATGGCTCGATCCCATCTATCGTCAAATATGTGGGTGTAGATATTCATCAATTGCGAAAAGTAATGATGTTTGGTGCATCTATGCCACTTATTATCTATGTATTTTGGCAGTTATTAAGTCAGGGGGTCATGGGACAAGCAAACTTAATGGCAAGCGATGGACTACCGGGGTTTGTAGCCAGTATTTCATCGATAGCACACAACAACAACGTTCAGGTATTTGTCACTGTGTTTGCCGACCTTGCACTCGCAACGTCATTTTTAGGGGTCAGCTTGGGCTTATTTGACTTTTTTGCCGATGCGTTGAAACAAAAAGATACTAAGAAAGACCGCATTAAAACGGCATTCATTACGTTTTTACCACCGCTAGGATTTGCACTATTTTATCCTGAAGGGTTTATCATGGCACTTGGTTACGCAGCCATTGCGCTTGTGGTGCTAGCCGTCTTCCTACCGGTTGCAATGGTCTGGAAACAAAGAAAGACGCGAGTGGATAATGGTTATCAAGTAAAAGGGGGTAAGTTGGCGCTTGGATTAGCAACTGTTTTTGGTGTCATGATCATTACCTCTCAGCTGATGCAAATGGCAGGGGTCATACCGAGCTTGGGGTAGCGTTAAGCAAAGCTATATTTAGCATTCTCAGTGCTAAATATAGCTAGCGCAGGCTGTGCTATCTTTTATACCGACAAAGGATTACTCATCTTCTTGTTGCCTTGGCTATATGAATGTGAGCACCTTGGCGGTAGAATAACACCGTAGCGACGTGATTAATAAGATTTGTCATCTCAAGATAAACACTTCAAAAACAAACTAGGATAGTACTAACTCAAATTTCTGGAAGGAGCAGTAGTTTTCTCGGTTAATTAGTCTCTGCTAGTTTACTCTCTTCGGCTAATTTTGCTTCCTTTCTATCTTGTCTTAACTTCCAAAACGTAAACACTGGTACAAATGCCAAACATAAAGTAGCTACATTGATAATAGGAATGACGGTTGGATATAAATAAGTGGAATATGAGAGATCCATGAAATGGCGATCGACCAATCTGAAAAATTGTAGCAAAGGTGCTGGGATAATAATGATTTGGGCGATAATACTCTGCCACATATACATCTTATCTTTTATAGCCCAATAGGCTATGATAGCCATAAAGGCAATATCCGAAAAAGCCCAGTAGATGTATCTATAGATTTTACCTGAATCTATCGAGCGGATAAAATCTGCATTGAAGGCGCCCAACACGTAAAAAACAGCAATAAGAGATGCGTACCTTAAAGCCTTGGTATCTTTTACTACTAGACACAAAATTACGGCAACGAAGGAAACCCAGATACTATAATCTAAGAAAAAGAGCCTCACAGGCTCCCATGCTAACCACATAAACTGATTAGCTTACCACACTTGGTTTTTTCTCAACTTCATCATCACCACCTGCGCCATTATCGCCAGGGAGTCTAAAGTTTTGAGGTTTTTTTACTAAAATCATTCTATTTCTCCTTTAAGTAGAACCAGCAGGAACAATAGCGAATTCCCTGTAATTTGGCAACAAACTCTCACTAATTTTCCCTCACTCCAATGGGATCAGACTCTTTTGGTTTTCCCTGTAAAATAGAGATTTCAACGCGCCTGTTGCGGCGTCTATCGAGGTCACTATCATTCGGTACTAGCGGTCTAGTATCAGCATGCCCTACGACTAACATTCTATTTTTATCAAAGCCTCGTACTTTTTCCATTACAGTCGCCACGGCTACAGCCCGAGTTGCTGACAGATCCCAATTGTTAGAGTAAAGCTCATTCGTTACCCTAAAATCGTCAGTGTGACCGGATACCGTGATCTCTCCTGGCACATCCTTTAACAGCTCTGCTATTTCTTCAATTACAGGCTCAAATTTAGGCTGCAAAAATGCACTACCCGCAGGGAAAGAGCCATTCTCTTGAATGCGAATGATGATTTGCTGTCCTAAAGACTCTAGCTCAATAGCACCATCCATGATTTGCTTTTCAAGTTGTTGCGCTATTTTTTTGACTAACTCATTTACCTGCTCTTGCTCTGCTGAAGCAATTGCTTGAGTCGATGCCATTTCTTGCGCTGTACTGGCTGATTCACCACCGCGCTTATTACCTCGCTGCTCTTGCCTTCCCCCCGCAGACGCTTCGTCTCCAGCTTGAAACTCAAGCATTTGTTGTGTCATTTCGACGGTTTGCTGCTGGATTGTTTCAATTGGTGTAGGCTCTGGTTTTCCTGGTGTGAATTCCATTGCAATCACACTCGTACCTTTGGGTATATCTTTGACTTCAATTTTATTTTGTACGCCGAATGCAAACTTCATAGAGCCTGCAATTTGTTTAAATTTGAGTACATCCATCTCGGAAAAGGCGAGCAGCAATACAAAGAAGCACATGAGCAGTGACATCAAGTCAGCAAATGTTCCCATCCAAGCGGGCAAACCTGGCGGGGGACATTTACATTCGTTCTCATCAGACATGATTATTCCTCAGCTTCTGAACCACGTTTTGACTCAGGTAGATAGTTTTTCAAAATGCCCTCGATAACCTTGGGGTTTTGGCCATCTTGAATGCCCAAGATAGCATCAAGTATTAACCGTTGATTACGCTCCTCTTCGTCTTTACGTAATTCGAGCTTTACCTGTATTGGAATAGCCACAACATTGGCTAAGAATGCACCATATAGCGTTGTTAAAAGTGCAACAGCCATCGCTGGCCCTATCGCTTTCGGGTCATCCATATTTGATAGCATGGCTACTAAGCCGATAAGTGTACCTATCATCCCCATTGCAGGGGCAATATCGGCAAGTGATTTGAACAGGCCAGCACCAAGTTCATGGCGAGATGAGGTAAGTGCAATGTCTTTTTGCAAAGTGGCTCTCACGACATCAGCATCATGACCATCAACGAGCATATCCACGCCTTTGCGCATAAATTGATTTGGAATTTCAGCTTCTTCAAGCGCAAGAAAGCCGCCTTTACGCGCTGAATCAGCAAGTTCTACCGCTTTTTCAATCAGTTCTTCAGGTGTTTCAATTTTAAACATGAAGGCCTTTCCGGCCACTTTCCCAATCCCGAAAAATTGTCCAAGTGTAAAGTTAGACAATACAATGAAGATTGAACCACCAAATACGATAACGACGGACGGCGTGTTATAGAACATAGCGATCTGGCCATCACTACTTAATACCATAGACATTACAATCAGACCTATGGCACCCAGGATCCCTATTACCGTTGCTAAATCCACATGTCCTCCGAGGGAAGTTATTTGTGATAAATCACGCAGTTATTGTTGTTTGAGTTATCGGCAAGTTTTTCTACAACTTAACACTATTATATTAAAAAGTGTTTAAAATGCGAGTTTATAGCAGATCTTGCAAAGCTGATACGCTCCGTTGTCAAAAACTCGCTGGTTTTTTTGACCTTAGCCCTCAATCCCCCTAAAATTGCGTCACTTTTACTTTTCGAGTCAACGTGACATATGGCAGTAAAAAAACCTGATAACTTAAGCTTTGAAGAAGCAATGCAAGAGTTAGAACAAATCGTAGCAGAGATGGAAAACGGCAGTTTAGCGCTAGATCAAGCCCTCAAGCAATTTGAGCGTGGGATAAAACTTGCCAAAGCATCAAACCAAAAACTTCAGCAAGCTGAGCAACAAGTCGCAATTTTGATGGGCGAAGGTGAGCAAGCACAATTACAGCCATTTGATAACGAAGCCTAATGTCAGCAAAATTAAAAGAACAACTACAGCATGCTAAAACGCGGGTAGAAACCACGCTTTTACGCAGCTTTGATAGCATGCTAGACACAGAAGAAAATGTCTTAGCGGCAACTCGCTACAGCGTAGAAAATGGTGGCAAGCGCTTGCGGCCTTTTCTAGTCTACTGCAGCGGAGAACTCTTTGGCGCAGCAGCAGCAGATCTCGATAACGCAGCTGCGGCCATCGAGTGTATTCACAGCTATTCTTTGGTACACGACGATTTACCAGCGATGGATGATGATGAGCTAAGGCGCGGTCGACCTACGTGCCATATTCAATTTGATGAAGCTACCGCAATATTAGCGGGCGATGCGCTACAGACTCTGGCTTTTGAGCTGCTAAGTACACCAAACTTTACCATCAGCCCACAGTCCCAGTTACAGATGATAAGTGCTCTAGCAAAAGCTTCAGGATTACAAGGGATGGTAGGCGGTCAAGCGCTAGACATTGCCGCAACTGACCGCACCGTAACACTCACAGAGCTTGAGCGTATACATAAGCTCAAAACAGGTGCGCTTTTAAGTTGCGCAATTGAATTAGGTATGTTGTGCGCACAACCAGAGCGCCTCACTGATGAAACGCGTCAAGCAATGCGAACTTACGGTCAAGCCATTGGACTTGCATTCCAAGTACGCGATGACATCCTAGATGTCGAAGGCGATACGGCTGTACTTGGCAAACCTCAAGGCTCAGATGTAGAACATAATAAATCCACTTATCCAGCATTACTTGGTTTAACGCAGGCCAAAGAAAAAGCCGAACAGTTAATACATGAGGCGCTCAACGCGCTAGAAACGATCGATGGTGATACAGAAGTGCTTGCCGATTTAGCAAAATACATCATAGATCGAGAACATTAAGTGTGCGTATAACCTGTATACGCCAAGCTAAGAAAATGTTCACAAGTACTTTGTAAAAACTGGCTAACATAATATTATGACCAGTTAGTAAAGCATTTTAATAATTATGAAGTGAGCTGCGTAACGAACTTACGCTGAGATTCACTTAGGACTCTGATAAATAACATGAAACTTGATAGTAGCAAGTATCCTTTACTCGCGTTAATTGACGAGCCAAGTCAGCTTCGTCAATTACCCCAGCACAAGTTAACCGCCTTTAGTGATGAGCTTCGCGAATATTTGCTGAACTCAGTCTCTCAAAGTAGCGGTCATTTTGCATCTGGCCTAGGCACTGTAGAGCTTACCGTGGCCTTGCATTATGTATATAACACACCAAATGATAGATTGGTGTGGGATGTAGGTCATCAAGCATATCCTCATAAACTACTGACAGGTAGAAGAGAGAGGATGCACACTATTCGTCAAAAAGACGGGTTACACCCTTTCCCTTATCGGGAAGAAAGTGAATACGATACTTTTAGCGTTGGTCACTCAAGCACCTCTATTTCTGCTGCACTTGGTATGGCGATTGCAGCCGAAAAAGAAGGGATTGGGCGTAAAGCCGTCGCCGTAATAGGTGATGGCGCAATGACCGCAGGAATGGCATTTGAAGCCATGAACCACGCAGGTGATGTCAACCCTGACATGCTCGTTATTCTCAATGACAACGAGATGTCGATCTCCGAGAATGTAGGTGCACTGAATAACCATTTCGCTAAAATTCTATCTGGAAGTTTTTATACCAATATTCGTGAAGGCAGTAAAAAACTTCTGTCTGGCGTCCCCCCGGTTAAAGAGCTAGCAGGTCGTATGGAAGAGCACCTGAAGGGTATGATAATCCCAGGCACCTTCTTTGAAGAGTTAGGTTTTAACTACATTGGTCCAATTGACGGGCATGACGTAGATACCCTAGTAGATACGCTGCGCAATATGCGCAACTTAAAAGGACCTCAGCTACTTCACGTTAAGACCCAAAAAGGAAAAGGCTATAAACCAGCAGAAGCCGACCCTATCGGTTATCATGCAGTGCCTAAGTTTGACCCTAGCGTACACAGCTTACCTAAATCAAAACCAAGCGCACCGACCTTCTCAAAGGTATTTGGTGATTGGCTATGTGATATGGCAGCACAAGACAATAAATTGATGGCAATCACACCTGCAATGCGTGAAGGCTCAGGTATGGTTCGTTTTTCAAAAGAATATCCAGCTCAGTATTTTGACGTTGCAATTGCTGAACAGCATGCAGTTACATTGGCAGCAGGCTTTGCATGTGAAGACTTAAACCCAGTTGTGGCAATTTATTCAAGCTTCCTACAACGGGCGTATGATCAGCTTATTCATGATGTTGCTTTACAGAACCTACCTGTACTATTTGCAATTGATCGCGCTGGCGTTGTTGGCGCTGATGGTGAAACACATCAAGGCGCTTACGATCTCAGCTTTTTACGTTGTATTCCAAATATGGTGATCATGGCACCAAGCGACCTAAATGAATGCCGTCAAATGCTCTATACCGGTCACCGCCTTAATCAACCAGCAGCGGTCAGATACCCAAGAGGAAGTGCAGGCAGTGCTGAAATTGCAACTGAAATGACCGAGCTAGAAATTGGTAAAGGCAAACTAGTAAGAACAGGTGAAAAGCTTGCCATTTTAAGCTTTGGAACGTTACTTGAGAGCGCCGCAGTGGTTGCTGAGCAGCTTAACGCGACTTTGGTTGATATGCGCTTTGTTAAGCCATTAGATACTGAGTTAATTGAGGAGTTGGTGGTCACTCACGAACGTTTTGTGACGCTTGAAGATAACGCTATTGCTGGTGGTGCAGGCTCGGCTGTTAGTGAGTATTTGGCAGCTCAAGGACACTTGAAGCCAATTAAATTACTTGGTTTACCTGACGAGTTCATTAAGCATGGTTCACAAGCTGAAATCCACGCTGAGCTTGGTCTGAGTAGCGAGGGTATTGCCCAACAAATTAACGACTGGCTTAAATAAACAGCCGGAGGTTACTTCTCAAATTTGTACGTTAATAGCTAGCCTATTGCAAGCAAATTTAACGCAATAATAAAAAGGGCTTCTATCAAGAAGCCTTTTTTGATCTTATACCAATTACCTCAATTAAGTGGTCTATTTTGAGG